>NZ_JAVJQN010000142.1:0-27230 GCF_040218245.1 Coleofasciculus sp. E1-EBD-02
TAAGGTTCTCTTACTACAAACTACAAACATCGGTGGGTTACGGCGGACATTTAATTGAATGGTTATTCGCTTCTATTAAATTCCGCCTAACCCACCCTACTGACTTAAGCTAGAAACCCCTCACCCCCAGCCCCTCTCCCACTCTGGGGAGAGGGGAGTAATAAAGGTGTTATATTGCAGGCGTAGCCACCTAAATTTTTCATCATTTATTGTTCCAATTCCCCTTCTCCCATCAAGGGACTTTGCTGGCGAATGTTACAAAAGAAGGCTCAAAGCCAATAAAATCGTTAGCTGCTCTAATGTATTTTGGTCATTCTAGGACATAATATTAAATTCGTCAGCAGTATCCTGGAGAGGGGTTTGGGGAGAGGGGATTGTAGCTTACATTGATTTTATCCGTTCTAGGGATAAACTAAATAAATCATCTCAAGTTTGTACTGGATTGAACAAGGGAGACGACTATGATGACAAATCGGAATACTCGACTCACTACACTCTTGTTTGCAGGATTATCTCTAGCTGGCTTATCGCTATCCATCCCTAAAATCACCCTGAGTCAATCACCGCCTCCGTCTTCCCTCCCCCATCCAGAATCCCTCATCGCGAATGAAGCGGATGATTTAGCTGAAGCTGAACGACTCAAGCAACAGGTTGAACAGCTTTACCATCAAGGTCAATATAGTGAAGCAATTCCTTTAGTTGAACGGATGCTAACACTTTATCAGAACCTCCATGGAGAGGAACATCGGGATATTGCTGATAGTTTGACTTATTTAGGAATTCTGTATCAAAGTCAAGGACGTTATGCTGAAGCCGAACCCTTGTTTCGCCAAGCGTTAGAGATGATAAAACGTCTCTTAGGAGAGGAACATCCTGATATCGCCACTGGCTTGAATAATCTGGCAGAATTGTACCGAAGTCAAGGACGCTACAGTAAAGCTGAACCCTTGTTTCGCCAAGCCTTAGCAATGAGAAAAAGGCTCTTAGGAGAGGAACATCCTCAGATTGCCACTAGCTTGAATCATCTAGCATTACTCTACCAAAATCAAGGACGCTACAGTGAAGCAGAACCCCTGTTTCGCCAAGCTTTAGCGATGAGAAAACGCCTCTTAGGAGAGGATCATCCTGATGTAGCCACCTCCCTGAATAATCTGGCATTATTGTACGATGATCAAGGACGCTACAGTGAAGCCGAACCCCTCTATCGTCAAGCTTTAGAGATGACAAAACGCCTCCTAGGAGAGGATCATCCTTGGGTGGCAACCTCCCTGAATAATCTGGCATTATTGTACCAAAATCAAGGACGCTACTCGGAAGCTGAACCTTTGTTTCGCCAAGCTTTAGCGATGAGAAAACGCCTCTTGGGACAAGAACATCCTGATGTGGCAACTTCCCTGAATAATCTGGCAGGATTGTACCGAAATCAAGGACGTTACAGTGAAGCTGAACCCCTCTATCGCCAAGCCTTAGAGATGAGAAAACGCCTCTTAGGAGAGGAACATCCAGATGTGGCACAGTCTCTAAATAATCTGGCATTATTGTACGATAGTCAAGGACGCTACAGTGAAGCCGAACCTCTCTATCGCCAAGCTTTAGAGATGACAAAACGCCTCTTGGGACAAAAACATCCTCATGTCGCTATCAGCTTATATAATCTATCCGTTCTCTACTCTCAACTCGGTGACATTGACAATACCCTCACCTTCCTCCAACAAGGACTAAATATCGAAGACTATAACCTCGCCTCTAACCTCGCCGCTGGTTCTAATCGCCAGAAACGCGATTACTTACAAACGATTTCTGAAAGTACCAACTTTGCCCCTTCTTTCCATCTTCATTCTGCCCCCAATACCCCCCAAGCCGCTAACTTAGCCCTAACCACGATTTTCCGACGCAAAGGACGCATCTTAGATGTATCAACGAATACCCTACAACGCCTACGCCAGAATTTAACCCCAGAAAATCAGGCGTTATTCGATGAACTTTCGGATACCTATCGTCAACTCACCAACCTAATTTATAAAACATCAGACAACGAGATAACCTTACCCCCAGAAGAGTACCGCACGCAACTCGCATCACTAGAACAACGAGTGCAACAATTGGAAAATCAACTGTCTCGTCACAGTGAACAATTCCGGATTGAATCGAAACCTGTCACCATCGAAAGTATTCAACAATTAATCCCCGAAGATGCCGTATTAGTGGAACTGGTACGCTATTATCATCAAGGTGAACCCCGGTATGCGGCTTACATTCTCTCCTCCCAAGGAACACCTGAAGCCATTGACTTAGGCGCAGCGGATATGATTGATCAAAAAGTTGCGGATTTTCGCCAACTTTTCCAGAATGGTAGACAAATTCCGATTCCCCTAATTAAACAATCTGCCCGTGCATTAGATACTATTCTCATGGAACCCGTGCGAGAACGAATTGGCAACAATCGCCATATCCTACTTGCTCCCGATGGGACGCTTAATTTAATTCCTTTTGAAGCTTTAGTTGATGAAAATAACCGCTATTTAATTGAAACCTATTCATTCTCCTATTTAACCTCTGGACGAGACGTACTCCGACTACAAACCTCGTTTCCCAGTCAACAGCCACCTCTGTTAATCGCTGACCCCTATTTTCAGCGTCCTGGTGAAGTGGTTCAACCTCGCGGTAGAGCGATGACGAAGTTATCTGAGATAATTGCCTTAATTGACTTATCAACAAAACAGTTTGCTCCCCGCCCTGGAACCGCCGAGGAAGTTGAGGCAATTGGTCAGTTATTAGAGGTTACTCCACTCACGGGGAAGTTCGCAACAGAACAGGCAGTAAAACAAGTGAATCGTCCCTCTATTTTACATATTGCTACTCATGGTTTCTTTGAAGAAAATCCTGAAACTGAAACCGAACAAGCCATATTAGAAAATTATCCATTACTGCTATCGGGATTAGTGTTTGCTGGGTTCCGCCTGGGTGACAGTGGCGGCGAAGATGGGATTCTCACCGCCCAAGAAATGTCACTATTAAATCTGATGGGGACAAAACTGGTAGTTTTATCGACAGTCGATACCGGATTAGGATATCTTGAAGCCGGAGAAGGAGTCTATGGATTTCGGCGGGCGTTAGTTTTAGCGGGTTCCGAAAGTCAAGTTACCAGTTTGTGGAAAATATCGGATGCGGCGACAGTAGAGTTAATGGTGAAGTATTATCAGAAATTGCTAGAAAATCAAGGACGAAGTGAGGCGTTGCGCCAGTCACAATTGGAGATGTTAAATTCTGAAGAATATCAACATCCTTATTATTGGGCGGCGTTTATTTTATCGGGGGATTGGACACCGATGGAGCGTTGATTTTAATTGAGTAATACAACGTAGGGGCGCACTGAGGTTATGCGTTTTAAGTTAAAGAAACCCCTCACCCCCAACCCCTCTCCCAACCCCCCTCGTTCCCCCCTGCGAGGGGGGAGGACAAAGGATGTTTCACTTTTGTTGCACGGGAGAGGGGAGCAAGAATGTAGGGGCGAGTTTAGGGACTAAATTGGGCTAGTTAACGATAACTGAACAACAAAACCCGCCCTTTATTTAATGGCGCTTTTAAACTCAATTTGTTCAAGAGGTCTGTAATTTAAGCAAAGATAAGCTCGCATCCCTTACGACAAACTACAAACTTTAAAAAATTCCCCACCTGAATATCGGTGGGTTAGGTTGGATATCTCATTGAATGGTTATTCGCTTCTATTAAATGCCGCCTAACCCACCCTACGTTTTTTGGATCAAATGGTTTCCCTTTGCTCTTTTTTTTGAGAGAAAAGGGTGTTTATTTTATTAATTTTGTTATATTATTATCACAAGCGCATAAAGCACCCAAGATACTATGAGATATTTACCGCCTCAATTCGATACCTGCTACACCGCCGAAACCACAGCCCAGCAAAGGTTAGAGGATGTTGGCGTTACTCAACTCCTCTCCCATCTCAAGCACTACAGCGACATTGACTTCGATGCATCCCAAATGCACCTAACCGATGCTGAAGTCAACATCCTCGCCAAGCTGTTTATTCAGCAGTTGACTCAAAGCCTCAACGGTAAACTCATCGCTGGCGCATTAAATACCCTGCGTCACGGTAAGGAGATAGAGGAGATGACTCCACACTCGGTTGGGGTGGGTTTAGTCACATCTGGGGAAACAAGAAACGATAGTTGTGAAACCCGCCCCTACACAAGACTCAACACTTTCCCCACCCCTCGCTACCAAGAAGGCGATCGCGTTCAATGGAAAACTCCAAATCCTGACTGGGGCGTGATTCTGGGGCGCTTCTATGAATATAATCACGATTGTGATCAATGGACGATATGCTACCTGATTGAACTCGCCCCCGATTCTCCCAGTGCAGCTTGGATTACCGCAGATATGGCTTGGGAAGAGGACTTGGAAAAAATGCCCGATATCGTTGCAGCCAGCGAAGAGAATGGCTATTCCTACCTTTATTCCAGCCAGTCTCGCCGTGCGATCGCGCCTCCATCTCTGCATAGTCCCAGAGGACGCTACAATACCCACTATCCCCACCAGCCTCGCCCAATTACTCGGCGTGAACAGTACATCATTGACCTTTATTGTTACTGTGAATTAGGGATGACACCCAGGGACTTTTATGCCAAATGGGATGTCACCTATGAACAAATTTCTCATATTTGCGATCGCTCCCTGGGAACCGTACAATGTTGGTTTAACCGAGGTCAAGGACATCGCCCTCCGAAACCCGTTGATTTGCGCCATTTGGCAATTATGGATTTTTTGTTAGAGCATTTTGAAGAGATTCCCGAAAAACTTAGAACTATTCTTTGTTCTCCATAATCGGTGGGTATTTGTAGGGGCGCATAGACGTGCGCCCTTTATTGAATGACGCTTTTGAACCTAACCCATTCAATTGTTCTGTCAATTTTAATTCATTCCCCGCTTGAATAGGGGTGGGTTAGGGTTGATAGTTCATTGAATGGTTCTCGCCTCAGTTTAAAAGAAGGGCTAAAGCCCTTACTACGAACAAATCATGACTTTTTGGCATTCAGTATCAGACTATACTGTTTTTTTGAAGCATTTTCCGACAAAACTCAACCCCTAACTAAATTAAAGCCAAATCCCCCAAATCTTATCGTTTTGTTAAAGCGTGGCTTGTACTTCTGGTGGAGTTGGTTTATCGTAATCCAACAAGCTGATGGTGTCACGGCGGGGATACCCTCCGTTAAGGTAAAAGGCAGAAGGCTCCGAGACTCCGAGGCAGAAGGTAGAATAAAGAAACGCTTGTATAGTAAGCTGTTGCACCTTTTTCCACTGGATACTGATTTCCGCTACGTTACACCAGATAGCTTTCCAACCTCTACACTGAAAAACGGGCGCAAGCCTTGCGCCCCTACAACCCTCGTCGTTTTTGGGTCATTTTGAGATGAAAAGCAACCAACTGCCGAAAAAACAAGGTTTATACGATCCACAGTTTGAACATGATGCTTGCGGTGTCGGATTCGTCGTGCAGATGAAGGGGAATAAGTCCCACGATATCGTGGAACAAGGGCTAACGATTCTGGCAAACCTGGAACATCGCGGTGCGTGTGGTTGTGAACCGAATACTG
Source organism: Coleofasciculus sp. E1-EBD-02 (assembly GCF_040218245.1). Lineage (NCBI taxonomy): Bacteria > Bacillati > Cyanobacteriota > Cyanophyceae > Coleofasciculales > Coleofasciculaceae > Coleofasciculus > Coleofasciculus sp. E1-EBD-02. The sequence continues at coordinate 5,616 of NZ_JAVJQN010000142.1, forward strand.
GAGACGGTGCGGGGATTTTAATCCAAATCCCGGATCAGTTTATGCGGAAAGTCGCCGCTGCTGATAACATTACCCTACCAGAAGCGGGTCAGTATGGAGTCGGGGCAATTTTTACTTCCCCTGATCCGATGATTCGCCAGCAGAGTCGCCAGATTTTTGAGAAAATTGCCACCGAAGAAGGGCAAACGGTTCTGGGGTGGCGGGATGTTCCCGTGGATGACTCCCCCCTGGGAAGTATCGCCAAACTAGGTGAACCATTCATGCAACAGGTGTTCATCCAGCGTTCCCCAAACCTGGCTGATGATTTAACCTTTGAACGGAAACTCTATGTGATCCTGAAACGGGCGGAAAAAGAAATTCGTCAGTCAGAGATTGACCCCTGCTGGTATATCGCTAGCCTCTCCTGTCGTACCCTAGTGTACAAAGGGATGCTGACGCCGATACAAGTGGGACAATATTATCCCGAACTCCATGATCCGGATCTCAAAAGCGCCCTAGCCCTAGTACATTCCCGGTTTAGTACCAACACCTTCCCCAATTGGGAACGCGCCCACCCCTATCGCTACATCGCCCATAATGGGGAAATTAATACCTTACGGGGTAATATTAACTGGATGCACGCCCGACAGTCGCTGTTTAAGTCGAAGCTGTTTGGCGATGACTTAGAGAAAATTCAGCCCGTTATTGATTTAGAGGGGAGTGACTCAGCGATATTCGACAACTCCCTAGAAATGTTAGTCTTGTCTGGGCGTTCCTTACCCCATGCGGTAATGATGATGATTCCAGAACCCTGGACAAATCATGAGTCGATGAGTCAGGAGACAAAGGCATTTTATGAGTATCACTCCTGTCTCATGGAACCCTGGGATGGTCCAGCGTCTATTGCCTTTACCGATGGTACGACGATTGGGGCAGTTTTGGATCGCAATGGGTTGCGTCCATCGCGGTATTATGTGACCAAAGATGATCGGGTAATTATGGCATCAGAAGCGGGTGTCTTACCCGTGGAACCGGAAGACGTGGCGTTTAAAGGGCGCTTGCAACCCGGGCGGATGTTCTTGGTGAATATGGAAGAAGGGCGGATTATTGCTGATGAGGAATTGAAACAGGCAATTATTACCGAACATCCCTACCAAGACTGGATTGACGAATACATGGTGGAACTGGCACAGTTAAAGGATGCGCCAGAGGTAGCCCAACCGGAACCCGACACCCTAATTCAACGGCAAATCGCATTCGGCTATACCTTCGAGGAATTGCGGATGCTAATGGCACCCATGGCACAGAATGGGGTAGAAGCGGTGGGTTCCATGGGTTCGGATACGCCATTGGCGGTGTTATCCGATCGCCCGAAGTTACTGTACAATTATTTCCAGCAACTCTTCGCCCAAGTCACCAATCCCCCGATTGACTCGATTCGGGAAGAAATTATCACCTCGGCGGAAACCACGATTGGTTCAGAACGCAATTTACTGGAACCTGAACCCCAGAGTTGTCATTTAATTGAACTGAAAACGCCGATTCTGACGAACGAGGAATTGGCAAAGCTGAAATATGTGTCCGAAGGGGAGTTTAAATCTGTCACCCTACCGATTCTATTTGACCCAAAGGCTGGGGTGAAGGGATTGGAAACGGCGATGGATGAGATTTGTGCGAAGGCAGATAGTGCGATCGCAGACGGAACGACTATAATTATTCTCAGCGATCGCGGCATTGATAAAGACCATGCACCAATTCCCGCCTTACTTGCGGTGGCTGGATTACATCACCACCTCATCCGCAAAAAGACGCGCACTAAAGTCGGAATCGTCTTAGAATCGGGAGAACCTCGCGAAGTTCATCATCATGCGCTTCTGATTGGGTATGGCTGCGGTGGAATTAATCCCTATCTGATCTATGAAACCATTGACGATATGATCAGTCAGGGCTTGCTGGAAAATATCGATAGCAAGACAGCGCAGAAAAACTATATCAAAGCCGCCACCAAGGGGGTAATTAAAGTCGCCTCCAAGATTGGCATTTCCACCATTCAAAGCTATCGCGGCGCCCAAATCTTTGAAACCATTGGACTCAAACAGGCACTTGTTGATAAATACTTTACCTGGACAGCCACCCGGATTGAAGGGGCGGATTTAGACGTAATTGCCCAAGAAGCCATTATGCGTCATAGTTACGCTTTCCCTGACCGAGACGTAAATGGGCATACCCTAGATGCAGGTGGCGAATATCAGTGGCGCAAAGACGGTGAGGCACACCTATTAAGTCCGCAAACCATCCACGCCCTGCAAAATGCCGTGCGTCAGGGTAGCTATGACCTGTACAAAGAATATGCTGCCCTAATTAATGAGCAGACCCAGCAACATTTTACCCTACGCGGACTGCTGCAATTCAAGAAACGTGACCCCATTCCCTTAGAGGAAGTGGAACCCGTGGAGGCGATTACTCGGCGGTTCAAAACCGGGGCGATGAGTTACGGGTCAATTTCCAAAGAGGCACATGAATCCCTCGCCATCGCCATGAACCGGATTGGCGGGAAATCCAACACCGGGGAAGGGGGAGAAGATCCCGAACGCTATACCTGGACAAATGAAAATGGCGATTCTAAGAATAGCGGGATTAAACAAGTCGCATCCGGGCGGTTTGGCGTCAACAGTCTGTATCTATCCCAAGCCAAGGAACTCCAAATTAAGATGGCGCAAGGGGCGAAGCCGGGAGAAGGGGGACAGTTACCGGGGCGGAAGGTGTATCCTTGGATTGCTAAGGTACGCAACTCGACGCCGGGAGTCGGCTTAATCTCACCCCCACCCCACCACGATATCTACTCGATTGAAGACTTAGCCGAGTTAATTCATGACTTGAAAAACGCCAACCGCAACGCCCGGATTAATGTGAAACTGGTGTCTGAGGTGGGTGTAGGAACGATCGCGGCGGGGGTTGCCAAAGCCCATGCGGATGTGGTATTGATTTCCGGCTTTGATGGCGGAACCGGCGCATCCCCGCAAACCTCGATTAAACACGCCGGATTACCCTGGGAATTAGGGGTAGCGGAAACCCATCAAACTTTGGTATTAAATGATCTGCGATCGCGGATTGTGGTGGAAACCGATGGTCAAATGAAGACCGGGCGTGATGTGGTCATGGCGGCGCTATTGGGGGCAGAGGAATTTGGCTTCTCTACGGCACCTCTGGTGTCCCTGGGCTGCATTATGATGCGAGTTTGTCAAAAAAACACCTGTCCGGCGGGAATTGCCACTCAGAACCCCCAGCTGCGTCAGAGTTTCATCGGCAATCCCGATCATACGGTGAACTTCATGACCTTTGTCGCCCAAGAAGTGCGGGAAATCATGGCACAGTTAGGATTCCGCACCCTAAATGAAATGGTGGGGCGTGTTGATGTCTTGGAAGCGAAGCAGGCGGTGGATCATTGGAAGGCGAAGGGATTGGATTTATCCCAGATTCTCTATCAACCGGATGTGGGACCCGAAATTGGGCGCTATTGTCAGATTCCCCAGGATCATGGGTTGGATAAGTCCCTGGATATGAGGGTACTGCTAGACTTATGCAAAGGCGCGATCGCAAAAGGTGAAAAGGTAACCGCTACCCTACCGATTCAGAATATCAATCGGGCGGTTGGCACAATTTTAGGCAATGAAATCACCAAGCGCCACTGGCAAGGTTTACCGGAGGATACCATCCATCTGCATTTCCAAGGGAGTGCGGGTCAAAGCTTCGGCGCGTTTGTACCCAAGGGTGTCAGCTTAGAACTAGAAGGAGATGCCAATGACTACTTTGGCAAAGGATTATCCGGGGGTAAATTAATCCTCTATCCTCCCGCCCGTTCCACCTTTGTCCCCCGTGAGAATATCATTGTCGGTAATGTCGCCCTCTATGGCGCAACCTCTGGTGAAGTTTATATTCGGGGAATGGCAGGTGAACGGTTCTGTGTCCGCAACTCAGGGGTTAACGCGGTAGTTGAAGCCGTGGGTGATCATGGGTGCGAATATATGACGGGGGGTAAAGTGGTGGTTTTGGGTCCAACCGGGCGCAATTTTGCCGCAGGAATGAGTGGCGGTGTCGCCTATGTGTTGGATGAGAAAGGGGATTTTGCCACTCGTTGCAATACCCAGATGTCCGACTTGGAGAAACTGGAAGATGAGGAGGAGATTGAAATCATCCATCAAATGATTGCCAAACACGTCGAGTACACCAAGAGTCAACTGGGGTTAACTATCTTGGCGAATTGGACAGAAATGGTGCCGAAGTTTGTCAAGGTAATACCCAGGGATTACAAGCGGGTATTGGCTTGTTTAAATAAAGCCCAGGAAGCCGGATTAAGTGGCGATGATGCGCTGACGGCGGCGTTTGAAGAAAACGCCCGCGATTTAGCCCGGATTAGCGGTAGCTAGGATTGTGGGGCATAACCTGAACAAGTTACTGTAGGGTGCGTTAGCGAAGCGTAACGCACCATTTCTCAAGGGTTGGATCACAGCGAAGCGTAACGCACCATTTCCCAAGGGTTGGATCACAGCGAAGCGTAACGCACCATTTCCCAAGGGTTGGATCACAGCGAAGCGTAACGCACCATTTCCCAAGGGTTGGATCACAGGGCGACCCGAGTCAATTGAATGGACACCATTGTTCATTGATGCAGGCGGGTCGCCCCTACCGATCAACCTAGAAAAAGCGGTCATGATTCCTAATCGCGATCGCGCTATTATTGATAATTTTGCCACGTAGCGAATTATATATGAAAATTATCAACGTGGAAATTTGAGAGCCTTGAAATAAATTTCAGGCTCAAAGCTAAAGTAAGCTAAAGCTTACTGAATTATTGTATAAGGTTATTAACCCGTTTTAACGGGTTTTAGCTCTTAGCCCGAATTTTAATTCAGGGCTGACTATGGTTGACTTAGAAGTGTATGAGGTTGCTTACAAATTTGTCTTGGCTAATTGTTTTAATCCACAGGCGGTTTCTTTGGCTTTGGGGTGGGAGCGGTGTCAGGTATCGGAAACGTAGAACCCGAAAGACTTCGTGGATTTTGCCTCTGTTGTAAATCGTTACATTTTGCTGAAACCTTTATATGTTACATTTTACAAGTCTCGACGCGAGAGAAGAGAGACCATACCTCCCAAAAAAAACTATAACCATCTGACTTCCTCTAACACCACGCTCACACCTCCCTAAGGGGATATGCCCCTGAGGAGCATTTAGGTTATAGGTGATATCACTCCGTCCTATCCACTTATCTTTCTGATACCAACCTACGGTATCACCTCGTCTTTCAGGGTTTTGATGACGAGGGGGTTGCATTTTCTGTCTTTTGCCAGGTAGGTGATACCAAAGCCACCTTGACCGAGTTTTCGTTCAATGACGTAGCGACGACCGTGTAATTTTTGTCCCTTGACCCAGACCATTGATGATTTTTGCGATAATCCTGTCTTGATTTTGTCACAATCGGTAGATGAAATCAGGATGTTTGTTGATTAGGGGTGTCATCGTTTAGCTATAAACCCCTCACCCCCAGCCCCTCTCCCACGCCGGGGAGAGGGGAGCAAGAGAAGACCTAGCCAGCTACATTTTTTATCATTAATAAGTCCGGTTCCCCTTCTCCCTCGATGGGAGAAGGGGTTAGGGGAAGAGGGTGAAATCAGACTATTTTTGCTGAACTTCTGCCTCTGCTTTCAATTTGCGTAATCTCTGTCGTGCCGGAGAAGGATTATGTTTTTGCTCGTCTCGCTGTTGACGGCAAAACGCTAACCAATCTGCAAAGTAAGCACTCACTTCTTCAGTGTTGTGTAGATAGTAAAGAATCGTCGCATAAACCTGTTCTAGAGTAATACTTTCAAATTGTTGGGCGATTTCTTCAGGGGTTTTAGCTCGGTAAATATACTCGTAAAGAACGCTTTCAATCCCGATGCGACTGTCCTGAATGCGGATATCATCAGGAGCAAGAAAGTTGAAGTAGTCTCGAATTTGCATAGCCAGTTGCTTTTACCATCACGGGGAATTATTTTCTGGGAATTTAGTCAGTCAGATACTCAAAGTCCAATTTTAACTCATTTGTGGTTGAACAGCCCACTCTCCTAATATTATTCCTAGTAGCTGTAGTGCCACGTTGTATGATTAACCTCGCCAGTTGTCTAGATGCAACTTATAACCTAACAATTGAATGCGTTGATAATGAGATACATTACCAGTTACTAACGTCAAATTCTTATGCATCGCTATAGCTGCAATCATCGTATCAGCAAGACCAATGGGTTGCCCTGTACGTTCTAAGTCGGCGTAGATTCGCCCTGCTAGTTCAGCACTGGACAAATCCAGATTTAACACTTCAACATCAGTGATAACATTAAGAAACTGTTGAATGCGGTCTTGCCGTTGACGCTTATGCCAGCCTTTGATAATTTCGAGAACTGTAATGACCGAAATTGTGTAGGAACCGAAGGTATCGCGATACGCCCTAGCTCTGGTGACAATATTGGAATTTATGCCTTTTTGCACTTCGGAAAAAATATCAGTGTCAAGGAGTGCTTTGTTCACAGTTCTGATTGAGAGGATGTGCAGCGCGATCGCGCATAATCTCTTCTAGTATCTCATCAACAACGTCAGGTTCATCAGCAAACATTCCCATTATCCGGTCTTGTGCCGATTCTTTAACAGCCAGCTTGTTGATGGCGTCTGTAATCAGTTCAGATAGATTACAACGGCGCGACTCGGCTAACCATCGCGCCAGTTCGAGGGTCTTTTTATCGAGTTTAAGTTCTAGTGTCTCCATTCGTTTTTTGTTTTGAGATTACCGTATAGTTTGATCATGCCATAACCGCGTTCCTTGTTCCCTCCCCTTGGCAAGGGGAGGGTTAGGGAGGGGTCAGATCAAGGGAACGTGTTTCTGGCTGAATCTGTTGTGACGTTGACGTTATTTCCGGTGTAGTTTCTGGCGGTGGTGCTGATTGCGGCTTAAGCGCTAAAAACCCAGCAATCATACTCAAAACCCCAGCAATTGTACCAATAATTGTTAACCAAATCGTCAAATTCCAATTGCGCCAAGGTTGGGGAATTTGAGACACCACACCCAATAAATCCAACCATTCCTGTATGGTTTGGGGACGTTCTTCCGGGGCTAATGCCATCCCTCGGAGAATCGCCTGATTCGTGCGATCGCTCATTTGGGGATTCACTTCTTGAGGTGGCTTTAATTTAGCCCTTGCCAAACTGCGATCGCGGACACTGGGCGGTTTTTCTCCGGTTAATAATTGATACAATGTGGCGGCTAAAGAATAGACATCGGTATAAGCGCCGCGTTCAGCATCAACATGATATAATTCCAGGGGTGTAAACCCATCGGCGGTTGTCGGATTAATCGTCGTCAGCGGGTTATCAAATCCCACGGCTAACCCAAAATCAATTAACACCGCCTCCCGTTTCCCCTGACGCATGATAATATTCGCAGGTCGAACATCCCGATGCACTAAGTTATTCTCATGCACCACCATCAACGCTGAACCAATCTGGCGAATATAGTGTAATGCTTCTTTTTCTGTCAGTCGGTTGGCATGGGTTAAATCTTGCCCCTGAATATACTCCATGACAATACAAACTTGATCACCCTCTTTAAACGAATCCTTAACCCGGACAATTTGTCATTTGTCATTTGTCATTTGTCATTCGTCATTTGTCATTCGTCATTCGTCATTTGTCATTTACCATAAGTAGGTGGACACAATTAAAGTTATTAACCCGTTTTAACGGGTTTTAGCTCTTAGCCCGAATTTTAATTCAGGGCTAACTTCCGACGCCAACGAAACGGAGGTTGGTTTATAAAAAAATGTGAAAATATGAAACCCTAGAAGCAATTATTTTGTATCCTATCTCTAGCCGTCTTCAATGAGAACCTAAACCTTAATGAATCCTAGCCACTGAACCGCAGCAAATCTAACCTTTTATTAAACTCAACCTCGCATTTAAACGCCAAAATGATTGACAAAATGTAACAAATGCTACAAAATATCTCTGATTTTGACTTTTGACTTGGTACAGATGTTGCTTTTAACGTCTCTAGACAGTCTTCCATCCGCTTAGTTGGTCACCGATCACCGTCAACGACCGATTGGTGAGGATTTGCCGCCAAAATAGTCTAGGGACTGCATCACCATCGCCAATTTACCGAATGATACCTTAGCAACAACTATACCCTACTCTAAACTTGAGGCATCACTATGGGAAAACCAACTGGCTTTATCGAATATCTGCGCGAATTGCCCTCAGAACTGCAACCCGACAGTCGCATTGGCAACTGGGATGAGTTCCATCTGCCCATGCCAGAGGAAAAACTCCAAACTCAGGCGGCGCGGTGTATGGACTGCGGCACGCCATTTTGCCATACCGGAACCATGATCAAGGGTATGGCAAGCGGTTGCCCAATCAACAACCTGATTCCAGAGTGGAACGACCTGATTTATCGGGGTCGATGGCGCGAGGCACTCGATCGCCTGCACAAAACCAACAACTTCCCCGAATTTACGGGTCGCGTCTGTCCAGCGCCCTGTGAGGGGTCTTGTGTCCTGGGTATCCATAACCCCCCCGTGACCATCAAAAATATCGAATGTTCGATTATTGATAAAGGCTGGGAGGAAGGCTGGGTCGAACCCGAACCTCCAACCAAGCGCACCGGGAAAAAAGTCGCAATTATTGGGTCTGGACCGGCTGGACTCTGTGCGGCTGCCCAACTCAATAAAGCCGGTCATTGGATCACCGTATTTGAACGGGAAGATCGTCCTGGCGGCTTACTCATGTATGGCATCCCTAACATGAAACTGGACAAAAAGCAAGTCGTCCAGCGTCGCCTTGACCAGCTTGAACAAGAAGGGGTTAAGTTTATCTGCAACACCGAAGTGGGCAAAGACTTCCCCACCGAGAATCTACTCAAAGAATTTGACGCGGTGGTACTCTGCACGGGCGCGACCAAACCACGGGATTTACCCATCGAAGGACGGGAGTTAAAGGGTATCCACTTCGCCATGGATTTCCTGACGGCTAATACCAAAGCGCTTTTAGATAACAGCAAAAACGGCAACTTTATCTCAGCCGAAGGCAAAGATGTGGTGATTATTGGTGGCGGTGACACCGGAACCGACTGCGTTGGCACCTCCCTGCGCCACGGGTGTAAGAGTTTAGTGCAACTGGAAATTATGCCCCAGCCGCCCCTAGAACGCGCCCCCGACAACCCCTGGCCCGAGTGGCCCAAGATTTATCGCATGGATTACGGGCAGGAAGAAGCGGCGGCGAAGTTTGGCGCTGATCCCCGTTCCTATCTCACCACCGCGACTAAGTTTGAGGGCGATGAGGAAGGACATGTAAAAGCGGTGCATACAGTGACAATCGAGTGGCAGAAAAATGAGCAAGGTCGATTTATTCCCAGTCCGGTTCCAGGTACGGAAAAAGTGATTCCTGCCCAACTTGTCCTCTTAGCGATGGGTTTCCTCGGACCCGAACAACCCCTGCTGGATGCTTTGGGCTTAGAACGCAATGCCCGGAGTAATATAAAAGCCGATTATGGGAAGTATGCCACCAGCCTTCCCGGTGTCTTTGCCGCCGGAGACTGTCGCCGGGGTCAGAGTTTGGTGGTTTGGGCATTCAACGAAGGACGAGGTGCTGCCCGTGAGTGCGATCGCTATTTGATGGGGAGTACGGATTTACCCGGTTAATCCCAGAAGGTTCCAGACGAGTCATGGCGCGTCTGGAAGATGGGGCGGGCATTGGTGTCAAGTTAAGGTTAAAACCCTGACTAAATAAGAGATCCCCCTAAATCCCCCTTAAAAAACGCGAAGCATCCTTTGGCTTCCCCCATGGAACAAAACGCGAAGCATCCTTTGGCTTCCCCCTTTTTAAGGGGGACGGGAGGGGGATCTAAAGGGGGACGGGAGGGGGATCTAAAGGGGGACATTGAGGAACCTTTTGTTCCTCCGTCCTCTGCCGACAAAGACAACTAAAATTAAGTAACTGGACATAAATTCTGTACACTGTACAAAGAAATGTTAAGGAGTCTCAAATCGTTACTGTTCCCTGTTAAAAGTTACCTAATCTCAACCGTTAACTTTAATTTTGTCTGACTACTGTCTGACTACTTATGAATAAGGGCGGGTGAGAAGATTTGAGAGGGTCAGTATTTGGAGCCATACTGTTACCGAAAATTTGCTCATGGTGCAACCACCTGTCATTTATGCCGACGTTTGTTGTCTCAACCGACCCCTTGACGACCTGCAACAATCTAGAATTCGCCTAGAAGCGGAAGCGATGATTTCTCTCCTGCAAAAATGTCGGGAGGAGAAATGGGTGTTACTCAACAGCGATGCCATTGCTTTTGAAATCAGTAGGAATCCAGACCCTTTCAAAAAAGAGCAACTGGACTCCATCTTATCCGTTGCTACCCGCCTACTTCCTTCCAGCGAGGCAATTGAATTGAGAGCCACCACCTTGATGGAACTGGGTTTTAAGTTCTATGATGCCTTACATCTGGCTTTTGCTGAAGCGGGGGGCGCTGATGTTTTCCTGACTACCGATGACAGGCTGCTGCGAAAAGCTCAACACTATAGAGATTCAATCAACGTAACGGTAGAAAATCCCGTGATTTGGTTGATGGCAACTTTACAGGAGGATAGTAATGAAATTAGCTGAATTGAGAAAACAAGGATATCAAGCTTTAGTTGACTCTTTAGGGGTGGTAGGAATGCTCCGCTTCCTGCAACAATTGGAAGTCGGCTATGGAGATTACACGGTCGAGCGACACCAGTGGTTGGATGAATTGACCCTCGCTGATTTTCAGAGCTACGTTCAGCAAAAGAAAAGCCTCAAGGGTGAGGAGTTATAAGAATAATGGTGTTGGGTACAATCTTGTCAGAATAGATCAACCTGCCGTTACAATTTATTTATGACTGTTTCTCAGGATAATGGATCAGCAAGAGTTCACCAACGCATTTACCAAACTCACGCCGCGACAAAAGGAAGTTTTACAGCAATTTGTCGCCGGAAAAAATGATGGGGAAATTGCGGCAGAACTCTGTATTTCTCAAGGAACGGTGCGAAAACACATCCAGAATATCTGTCAGATATTTGCCCTAAACAATAACGAAGATAAAGGATCATCTCACCGTTCTAAGTTAATTACTGCCATTGCCAACAATTTACCTAATTTAATCCCTGGAGATACGCTGGCGGCGACCAATCAACCTCAGGTTATTCTGAGTTATCATTGTGGCACTGATCCGGATAAAAGCCTTGCGACGCAAATAGAAACGGCGTTAACTATCCAAGGGTGTCAGGTGTTCATTGCTAATGGTAGTCTCCGCATGGCAACCCAGGGATTGCAGCAAATTTATGCCGAATTAAACCGTTGCGATCGCGTGGTGTTATTATTATCCCCTCTGGCGGCGTCGAGTGAGATGGTAACCGAAGAGGTGCAATGGGCAAAACGGCGGCGGGATCAACATCCAGAGGGGAAACCTGATATTTTGGCGATTCGGATTAATTGCCCTTGGACATTACTCAACCATGACTTACGTGGTTATCTCAAAGGGGTGTCCCAACAGGAGTGGCGATCGTCTGAAGATACGCCGATTGTGTTAAACTCAGTTCGGGATTGGCTTTGTACTGATCAACCAACCGTTACCCCAGAAGGCAATCCAAAATCCTCGACGTTTCCCAGTGCCTATTCCCTCACCCCCAATCATCCGCCTCAACCTGTCGCTGAACCGGAATTACCACGAGGACAAGTCGAATTAGCCTCGGCGTTTTATGTGGAACGCCCTGGTGTTGAACAGCGTTGCTATGAAGCGGTGGCTAAACCCGGTTCCTTAATCCGAATTAAAGCGCCGCGACAAATGGGGAAAACCTCGTTAATGGCACGGATTTTACATCGAGGCACTCAGTTTAATTATGCCACCGTTCCGTTAAGTTTTCAATTAGCGGATAGTAACGTTTTTACGAATTTAGATCGCTTCTTACAGTGGTTTTGTGCGGTGATTACTTTAGAACTGGAATTACCCGATCGCTTGGATAAGTATTGGAGTCAGACGTTTGGCAGTAAGGTGAGTTGTAAGTCCTATTTTGAGCGGTATTTATTGGCAACGATTGCCACACCGTTGGTGTTAGGGTTAGATGAAGTGGATCGGGTGTTTCATTATCCCGAACTCACGGCTGACTTTTTTGGCTTGTTGCGATCGTGGCATGAAGAGGCGAAAAATAGAGAAATATGGCGTAAACTGCGATTAGTCGTGGTGCATTCGACGGAAGCCTATATTCCCATGGATATTAATCAGTCTCCCTTTAATGTGGGATTACCGATTGATTTACCGGAGTTTGCAGCCGAACAAGTTCAAGATTTAGCCCAGCGTCACGGATTAGCCTGGGAATCGAATCAGGTAGAACAATTAATGGCAATGGTTGGGGGTCATCCCTATTTAGTCCGACTGGCGCTGTACGCGATCGCACGTCAAGAGATTACGTTAGCGCAACTGTTGGCTACAGCACCAACCGATGCTGGATTGTATGGTGATCATTTGCGGCGACATTTATGGAATTTATCCCAACATCCGGAGTTGGCTACGGCGTTGAAGAAGGTGGTTACGGCTGATTCTCCGATACAATTGGAACCGATGCAAGGATTTAAGTTACATAGTATGGGATTGGTGAATCTGCAAGGGAATGAGGTTACGCCTCGGTGCGATTTGTATTGTCAATATTTCCGGCTGCGTTTGAATCGTGTTCATGATTCTTGAGGGAGTTGATGGGACAATTTGGTAGTTGATTTAACGCAGAGGAACGCAGAGGGAAGCGCAGAGGAACGCAGAGGAGATGAAAGAATAGAACAAGGTTATCTATTGTTTAACTGAGTGTATCAATTTCTGCGATCGCGCTTTATCTTTATCTACAATAGGGTTTACGAATAGGGAGAGGATAGGTGATGACAACGGTAACAGCTAAGCCTACAATTACCTGGGAGAAGCTACCTGATGATTTTCCCTTGGGTAGAAACCGTAGGGGCGCAAGGCTTGCGCCCATTAAACCTGTAAAATCTCTTCCACTATTTTTGAGAACAACAATGAATTACAAAGCATAAATTATCGATTTATAGCGCTTATGACTCAACCCCAAACTCAACCCCAACTCTACACCTTTGATGAATTTATCAACTGGTATCCCGAAAATTCAGAAGTTCGGTACGAACTGCATGACGGAGTAATTATCGAAATACCAAAACCCAAGGGAAAACATTCAACTCTAACAGGTTCCCTTATCGAACAACTCTTCATAATTATCCGGCAAATGGGGAAAGGCGGCATTTGGACGATTCCTAGAGAATCAATTGTTAAACCCAAACGGGAAAAATCAGGCTATGAACCCGATATCATTGTTTTAAACCAAGACGTTCTTGGTGCAGAACCTCGGTGGGAAAGCGAATCGATTATTCAAAATCCTGATTCAGTTAAATTAATCGTCGAGGTTGTTTCAACGAATTGGCGTGACGATTACTATAATAAACTTCGAGATTATGAGGAAATGGGTATTGAGGAATATTGGATTGTCGATTATGCCGCATTAGGACCAAGAAAGTTTATTGGCAGCCCCAAACAACCCACCTTTTTTGTTAATACTTTGGTTGAGGGAGAATATCTGATGACTCCATTTACGGAAAACACTCCCCTTGTTTCCCCAACGTTTCCCCTGTTTAACTTCTCCCCCCAGCAGGTTTTTGATCTGAGGTTTTAGATGTTATAGCCGTAGACACATCGATTATGACTTTCGGCACCATTGTAGAGACGTTGCATGCAACGTCTCTACTTTTATCCAGGAGAAACAAACCTGAGTCTGGGCGGGTTTAGTTACATCTGGATGCAACCAAAAAGATAATAGTGAAACCCGCCCCTACAGACGTGACATGGCTCACGTTGCGCTAGATGCCGTGAAGATTCAGCTAATTAGATCGAATCGCTTGACCTGTTCTATCGTCAAAGAAATGAACTTTATCCGCATTAATCGATAACCAAATTTGATCGCCGAATTTGACGACATGATCGGCGGGAATTCTGGCTTGTAACCGGGTTTTGCGATCCAGTTTGACTAATAAATAGGTATCATTTCCCAAGGCTTCGACTTGTTCAACAGTAACCGATAAGTTTTTGGGGGCGGGAACACTTACACTCAAATGTTCGGGACGAATTCCTAGAATTAAAGACCGTCCATCATAGTCTTGCAAAAAGGATTGCCAAACCTCTGGAAGCGTGAGTCGAAATTGGCGATGCTGAATCAAGAGTGGCGCTTTAAATTGAACCGGAATAAAGTTCATCGGCGGTGAACCGATAAATTCGGCGACAAAGCGATTAGCCGGGTAGTTATAAAGTTCTAGGGGAGGGGCGATTTGCTGGATTTCCCCCTGATTCATCACTGCGATGCGATCGCCCATCGTCATGGCTTCGGTTTGATCGTGGGTGACATATAGGGTGGTGGTTCCTAATTGGCGTTGTAAGCGCACAATTTGACTGCGGGTTTCCGCCCGGAGTTTGGCATCTAAATTGGAGAGGGGTTCATCCATGAGGAAGACTTGGGGATTCCGGGCGATCGCACGCCCTAGGGCGACTCGTTGCTTTTGTCCCCCAGATAGCTGTTTGGGGCGTCGATTCAGCAGGGGTTCAATTTGTAGGAGTTTGGCGACATAACGCACCTGATCATCAATCGCCCGTTCGCGATCGGAGAAATAACGCCATTGTTTGGGAAGCGATCGCGTTATCCTGATTAAAGCATTCTCGACCCAAAGCGGCATCTCAGTGGTAGGCTTTTCGTAGTCTAATCCCACCCTTGTCCGCCGCAAGCCAAAGGCAATATTATCGTAGACCGTCAGGTGCGGATAAAGGGCATAATTTTGAAACACCATGGCGATATTGCGGGCTTTCGGGGGTAAATCATTCACCATGCGATCGCCTACCCAAATTTTACCCCCGGTTAATTCCTCTAATCCCGCAACCACCCGCAGCAGGGTACTTTTGCCACAACCCGAAGGACCCACCAATACCATAAACTCGCCATCGTAGACTCTCAGATTAATCCGCCGCAAAACATTGATGCTTCCCGATGACGGAGACGATTGATCAACGGCTACCAGTGGCGCTTCATCGCTAGGTGTGAGTAAGGGTTCTGTCGTCACAGGCGCAACAGTTGACCCCTCCTGGCGACTAGGAAAGCTTTTGTAGACGTTTTCGAGAACAACCTGGGACACGATGGTGACTGGGGATAAGCGACAGTGATAGAGGTAACTATACTATTATGTTCGTTTGCGTCATGAACTGAAGCCCTGAACCCAAGTCCTCGGTGAGAAGCAGGTTATCAAACTGGGTTCGTAGTTGGTACTTTAGCACCATCAGCGCTTTAGCGCTGACTACAAACTCTAAACTTGGAGTTAATTTTTTCATCTGCGATCGCCAGGGGTTAATACTGCCTTTTTAGTGGAGACAAGGCAGAAGGCAAAACAGGCACATTGCCAAGGGCGCTACCAGGTTCCGGTGGAACGTCTCCATGAAACGTCTGGGAACAGAAGAAATTCTACTCATCCTTGCTCAGACAACTGCTGGCGCAAGTTTCGCAGCGTAATTCCCGTCCCATATTCACGAGACGCGGCTAAACATTGGCTGACTATTGTTTGTACATTAGCGCCAGGAAAGTAACGGCTAAAACTTTGCTGTTTATAGGCATTATCCTCTAAACCATAAATAATAAGCCGACTTCTTTTCAGCAACCAAATCTCTGGTACTTGAAAGGGCAAATAATCATTAGCATTGGTATAGCTGGTAACATCAATTTCAAGAACCAGATCCGGGGCAGGATCAGTACCCCACTGCAAGCGATCGCGCCCAACTACAGCTCGCCAGTGGTCAATATAAAAACAGTAGTCTGGCTCAATTCCCCCGACTTCCGGCAATTCCATTGTGATTGGCGTGAAGGCTTCATAATTGCGGTTTTGGGAATCTAGTAACGCTTTAACCACATCGGCTAAAATACTAGCCTCGCGTCCATGTTTGGGCAGGGGAGACATCAGTATAATTTCTCCATCGTGGTACTTGATCCGAGGAATCGCTACATCTCCCCGGCTTTGGCATAAGGTTTGATAGTCTTGCCAAGAACCTAATAGGCGCACTACGGTTCCTGGTGGAAGCTGAATTTTTTCTCGTGAGATAATAGCGTACATAGACATAGAATCAATATTGTATCGGTTTGCTTTTCAGCACAATCATCGTCTGTAGTCTACTAATATCATGTCTGGTCAAACACCCCTAATACAAACACCTGAACCCCCTGTTATTGCAGCATTGCCATTATGGGCAATCGTTAGGACATGATATATAGCAACCGCCATAGCGGTTAGGACACATCATTTATGTAGAGACGTTGCATGCAACGTCTCTACAATGGTGCTAGCCATCTGCTGTAACCACGCGATCGCGCCCTTGGGCTTTGGCTTGGTAAAGCGCCCGATCCGCCGTCGCAATTAGTTCCTCCGCCGTGGAACCATGTTCCGCAAACGCCGCCACACCCACAGAAATCGCGATCGTGTCTAAGGGTTGATGGTGATACTCGATCTGCAACCCCTTAACATCTTGGCGAATTTGCTCCGCCCGTTGCTTAGTATCAGCCAGTGAAGCATCGGGCAAAATCAGAATTAACTCCTCACCCCCATAACGGCAGGCAATATCCGAAGCCCGAATACTTCGTTGCAAAAATAAGCCTAATTCTCGTAACACAACATCTCCGGCTTCATGACCAAAGGTGTCGTTAAAATGCTTAAAATGATCAATATCTACCATAATAATTCCCATCGGTTGTTGATGACGTTGCGCTCGATGAATTTCCCGCTCTAGAGACTCTTCCATATAACGCCGATTAAATAGTCCAGTCAGTGCATCTCGAATACTTTGTTGAGACAGGGTTTCCCGTAATTTCAAATTCGCTAACGACAGAGCTAAATGTTCAGCCACCGTTAGGGCTAACCGTTGTTTTGCCTCGGTTAATTGTCCCCCTTGTGGCGAACTAATATATAAAATTCCTAACGCTTTTCCCTGTGCCATCATTGGCACACAAAAGGATTCTAAAGGAGAACTATCGGAGTGAATATGGGGACAGCGTAAACCGGATTGAGGCTGGGTTACCAAATGGGGGCGTCCCCGACGTAATGCCCAACACGATTTCGGCGAAAACAGCGTCTGACTCGCCAAAGCGGTTCCCCAAGTCGCCATGGCTTCTACCCAATTCTCAGAGGGATTAATTACAAACACTCCCCCTGAACTTCCCGGAAATAAGGGAGCAACCAAAGTCGCGATCGCTTGATATGCCTCATCAACCGTTAAACAGGCTTGGAGAAAGTCACTCAATTCCCCTAGTAACACCATTTCTCGGTTGCGGCTACCCAGTTCATTCACCCGCCCTGTTAGTTGCTGATTCAGCCTCTGCAAATCCGCTTGTGCCTGTTTGCGATCGCTGATATCTTGCACTACGCCAATATAAGATTTCGGTTCACCCTGACTATTGCGGATCAGCGACCCACTCAAATTCACCCAGACCTCAGATCTATCTTTACGAATATAGCGTTTTTCACGGGAGAAGGTGTCAATTTCTCCTGCCAATAACTGATTCAAACAAGTGAGTTCCTGGTCAACATCATCGGGGTGAGTAATGTCTTTGCACGTCTTGTTTTGCAGTTCCTCTGCACTATACTGCACTAAGTCAGTAAACTTTTGATTAAACCACAGAAACTGACCCGATAACGTCGCTTGGACAATGCCGACAGCAACTTGATCAAACATACTCCGGAAACGTTTCTCACTCTCTCGCAACGCTTCCTCAGCTTGTTTGCGTTCGGTAATATCCCGATTACTCGCTCGTATCCCCAACCAACGCCCCTCAGCACTATGTACAGATTGGCAAATATGAGAGATCCAACGCAACTCTCCGGTTTTAGTTAGGATGCGAAAATCAATTCCTGACACCCTCTGATTTACCGCAGTAGCACACCCATGTTGAACAAAATTTTCTCGATCCTCTGGATAGATAATCGACTCTAATAAACTGGCGTTCTGGAGAAAATCATCAGCATTATACCCAGTAATCCGTTCACAGGAAGGAGAAACATAGAGAAACTTACCTTCCGGATTCAGCCAATATTCCCAGTCATACGTAAAGTTAGCAACCGTCCGAAATCGTTCTTCGCTTTGTCGCAGTTCCTCCTCTGCTTTTACTCGCTCGGTGACATTATCGATCGCAAATACGACACCCTTTAACTGACCCGCTTGGTTAAATAAAGATGTTCCGTTAATTGACAGTAATACTCGCCGCCCATCATCTCGTTCAATGGTATAGCGCAAGTCATTAACAGTCTGAGCCTTTTTTACCAAATGCCAGAACGGTAACTGTTTATCCCCAATTGAATTCCTTAACTCATCCTGATGATACCCAGTCAGCTTATCTTGATCATCTGGGTGAATATCTTCTGACCGCAAACCTAAAATCTGTTCCGCTTGATGATTAATCAGCATAATTTGTCCCTGAGGATTCACCCAAATGATCCCCACAGGACTGGTTTCCATAACACGGGATAATAGATCAAACTCTTGTTGTAATGACGCTTCTATCCCTTCACGTTCCTGAATTTCCTGTCGAAGTTGAGCCGTGCGCTGTTGTACCCGACTTTCGAGTTCTTGATTTAACTGACATAATTCAGCTTCGGCTTGTTCACGGGCAAGGTGGGTGCGTAACCCCTCAATACCAGAGGCTAAATCATTAGCTAATTCTTTCAATAACTGCACCTCTTCTGGTACAAATGAGCCGGAGTTCACGGCATAGATAGTTAACACACCCAATGGTTGATCTTTAACCTGTAACGGTAGAATAATCAACGCTCCATACCCTTGTTGTAAAGCGTGCGATCGCCAGGATGTAAACTTTGGATCAGTCTGAATATGGCGACAAACTATCGGTTGTCCAGTTTGCCAAACGCTATCAACA
This sequence comes from Coleofasciculus sp. E1-EBD-02, assembly GCF_040218245.1. Taxonomy (NCBI): domain Bacteria; kingdom Bacillati; phylum Cyanobacteriota; class Cyanophyceae; order Coleofasciculales; family Coleofasciculaceae; genus Coleofasciculus; species Coleofasciculus sp. E1-EBD-02. The sequence continues at coordinate 24,664 of NZ_JAVJQN010000142.1, forward strand.
GGAGATTCACCTGAGAATGGGTTAAACTCAGGCATAACAAATCGTTCTAGATACTGCTTATTCTCAGAATTATTTAGTTCATACTCTTCCGTCTGATCTTTTCTGTCTTCTGCATTCTTTAACGCTTCAAACCCAGCTACAGGTTGCACTGTTTGGCACGTATCGTCAGTTGTCAAGCCAACCCAAGCACCCCGATACGCCCCTACCTCCACAATCAGACAACAAATCTTCTGGAATAACTCAGATTCCTGGGTGGCACTCATCAATATTCGGTGGGATTCACTGAGAGTTTTGAGGATACGGTTTAAAGTTTGCAGAATCCCTTGCGTTTGTTGGCACTCCCTCAGTTCCATGGGGGTCACTTGATCCCAAATTTTCCCAGCTTCCCCAGCTCCCCCAGCTCCCCCAGCTCCCCCAGCTTCCCTATCTCCCTCATCGCTATTTTGTCGCAGATGTCGATTTTCAGCTTGGAGTGAGGAAATAATTTGACGCTGTTGACTCAGTTGCTGCTGCAAGTCTTGAATAACGCCATACAACTGGGCTGGGTCAAGGGTTTGTAGAATACTGGTTTGAGTCACCATACCCAACAGTTCTCCTTGATGACTACAGACTCCTAATTGCTGTACTCGCCACTGCTGCATTTTCTGATAAGCTGTCCATAACGACTCTTCTGGATTCACACACAATAGGGGAAAACTCATCAGTGTATAAGCTGGCAAGTTGAAATCGAGTTCCAATGCCTGAAATTGGACAATATCTCGTTCAGTAATGATACCGATGGGGAATAAAAATGGTCTTGAATCGACTGGATTTGATGACACTATCCGCTCATAAATGCTGTTTTCCTGTTGTTCTGCAATGACTACATAATTAACTCTATCCTCTGCCATGCGTTGCGCTACAGTTAGCACAGAGGTTGTGGGAGAAACGTCAACAACTTCCCGTGTGATCAATTCTGCTACTCGACGGCTTTTCAACAATTCAGTTGATGGCAGAAGGTGATGCAGACTCTCAGGTGTGATAACTCCTACCAATTGATTTTCATCATTGACAACGGGTAAGTGACGAATATCATGGCACTCGAATAAATTCAGCATTTTGAAACCATCCCGCAACTCGGATTGCTTCAGCGTAATCACTTGCTGAGTCATCACTTCAGCAACATGAAGATTTTCTAATGTGCTTTCCGCTGCGACAATTTGAACCAAATCCCGCGACGTTAGCATTCCCACTAACTGCTCGTCTTCTATGACTAAGACACAGTTCCCACCCATTCCCTTACCATGACTTGAACCCAACAATCCTGTCCCATCGGGGAATGGACAGGTGTGGGTTCTTAGATTTAGGAGCGCGATGACATCACTCAGACAGGTGTCTGGTGTAACCGTCAGCGGATGGTGGTCAATCGCAGACGTTAAGGTTATCATTTTTCATTTGTTATTAGTCATTTGTGATGAGTCATTAGCCCTAGTGTGGACTAGGTTGGCTTAAATTATTAAATGTCAAGCTACTTGATCGGGGATTGATCAAGAGAATACGTCACGTAGATGACCCAAGGAATTATGGGGAATGGGTGATTACCTGGAAAAAAATAAGCGGTAGTTCTCTAATTTTCCTTGATATTCGCCATGATGTTGATATACCTGTTACAGAAATTCAGCTATTTCAACCGATTTGATTTAATTCTTAAAACAACACCAGGATTTTCCGTTACATTAGAACAATTGCTCTATGTCTAACTCAGATGCCACTTGAGCCAGTTTGCTCAGATCAGTGGGATCAGCTACGTGGGGCAGGATGCCTAAAATGGGAACCTGTGTCAGTGACTGAATCAACTCAATGGGAGTCCAATCAGCAATCTCTTGTGCTGAACGAGGCTGAACACAATTGAGGACAATTCCTTTAAGGCGAACGCCCGACTGACGCGCTAAGGCGACAGTTGCTACGGTTTGTGCGATCGCGCCCAGCGCCACAGGCACCACAATGACACTCGGTAATTTCCAATCTCTGGCGATATCCGCCACGGTTAACTCATGGGTTACAGGTGAACCCAGTCCCCCTAGTCCTTCTACTAAAACAACATCCCGTTGCTGCTGGAGGCGATTCAATGCCTGCCAGACTCCTTTTAATTCTATCGATCGTCCTTCCCGTTCCGCCGCGACTGGTGGGGCGACAGGGTGGCTAAATTGTAACGGGGCAATCTCTTGAGGGGTTTGATCCAGGTTGAATTGCTGGTGATAATGTTCCCAATCCCCGGTTCCCGTTTGCATCGGCTTGAAAATTCCCAGACGTTTTTGCGGATAATAGGTTTGCCAATAAGCGGCGAGAGCCGTGGTTAATACTGTTTTACCCGCATCGGTATTTGTACCCGTAATTAGTAATGTTTGGGTCATTGGTCATTGGTCATTGGTTTGAATTGGATCTAAGGGTTAGAAGCTGTTTGCTATTTTCTGGACACATCTAGACATTTCTTCCCGTTTGGGTACTTTTCACGCATAGCTGTAGCCGTCCTTTCGATGAATTGGTTTTTCTACATATTCTAGTTTGATGCCAATCCGTTTTTTGCC
>NZ_JAVJQN010000157.1:0-92942 GCF_040218245.1 Coleofasciculus sp. E1-EBD-02
AAATGGAGTGGTGTTGTTAATTAAGCCAAGCGGGTCGCCCCTACAGGAGAATTACAGGGGTTTGGGTTCTGGTATCCGGCATGGGTGAAAGGGCAAGCGATCGCCTATTCTTATCTATCCCGATCTGAAGACGCGATCGCACATCCATTAAACCCTGATAACCGAGAGTGCGATCGCGAGAATAGGGCGACCCGACCTAATTAAATGGAATAGTATTGTTAATTAAGCCAAGCGGGTCGCCCCTACAGGGCGATGATTGGGGTTTGAATGTGCTAACCAGAGAGCGATCGCCTATTCTTATCTATCCCGATCTGAAAACGCGATCGCATATCCATTAAACCCTGATAACGGAAGGGAGGAATTTCAAAGCCTCTCTCCTTGTAGGAAAGAGGTTTGGAGAGAGGTTTTCTCGATCTGACCAAAAGTAAGGGCGTTAGCGTTTTTGACCTGACCCATAAATAACTAAACCCGCCCTGACTAAAGTTAAAATCGAGCCAACTGCTTTAAAATCCTCAGCACCGTATATAAATCATTACCCGGATTCAGCAGCGAGAATAACCGGGACAACCCATACTGGGGCGACTCTCCAGATATCACTTTGAGAAAAATAAAACTCCCTCCGGTAGTAATCATGCCAAAACTCGGCTGTTCCTGATCAGGATTTGCCAACATATAAGACAGGATTTGTGCTAATCCCGCTTCAATCGAAAACTCCACTTGTTTAGATTCAATCACCATCACCCAGACAGTATCCTGTAAAACCAAAACATCCAGAGTTCCCGTAATAATTTTCTCCTCATCTTCTGTGGCAATCTTTACCGATTTTTCCGCTTTGACATGAAAAGGGGCTAAGTAAAATCCCCCAATAAACAGCAAGGGGTCAAGAATTGCCATTCTCACCACGCCTTCCAGCATGGGCGGATAATTGAGCAAGTTAAAATATCCAGCTTTCACCTGATCAAGCTGTTGTTGTTGCAACTCAGTAATTTCGGGCAGATTCCCTTGCCACTCTGGAAAAAATTGCGGATCATGGGTGAGTTGCAGACCAAAATTAGTCCTTAGTTCTCGCAGGGTAACATCTCTGGATTGAATCGTTTGAACCATCTGTCTTTCCCCCTACTTAGGGCTTGCTGCATAAGTGTTGTGGTAAGGGGGAGCGGGGGAAGCGGGGGAAGCTGGGGAAGCTGGGGGAGCAAGGGTACATTTTTCCTGAGCAAGGTGATGCCATACTCATGAAAAATACTACCCGATTTCCTTGAATCAAACCCTCTGTCAATAAAGCTCAAAGTATTGATGGGCTTTGCGGTTTCGGCTTTGTGCATCAGCCCCTACTTAGTAGCCTAATCTTATCCATTGGTATCCCGCGATCGCGAATTGGTTTGAGACGGGGCGAATGACGTAGGGGCGGGTTTCACAATTAGGGTTTTTGACCCCAATACCACTAAACCCGCCCCGACTACGTTCTAAATTCTATCGCTTCCCACTCAATTTCCGCCCTAACCGATGGAATCCACCCATAGCTCCCACCAACTCTGGATACACTGGCACCAATGGGGACTTCTCCCGACTAAACCGCACTGCCAACGTGCGAATCAAGGTCAAGATTTCCGGGCGTTCAATCTCCGCGATCGGGAATTGTAATAACGCCTCCAATGTCTGCGGTGTGCCAATCCGACTTAATGCCATCGCCGCTTGCTCCCGGACAAACCAATCATTATCCTTGAGCAAGGGCATTAATGCCTGTAATGCAGGTGCAGTACCGATACGTCCCAAGGCTGTTGCCGTTGCGCCTCGGATATCCCCATCGCTATCTTTTAATAGGGGAATTAACGCCTGTAGCGCCGCTGGAGTACCAATTCTCCCCAATGACTCAATCCCCTGTTTTCGCACTCGCTTATCCTGATCCTGAAGAATTGGGATTAATGCGGTTAACGCGGGTGTTGTTCCCATCCGCCCTAACGCCGCCGCTGCTTCCTGACGCACCACCGGATCAGTATCCTCTAACGCCGGAATTAACACCTCCAACGTCTGAGGATTCCCCGATCGCGCCAAAGCCTCCGCCGCTTCTTCTCGCACCACCGGATCAGCATCTTGCAGTGCTGGAATTAACGCCTCCAGGGTTTCCCTTGTGGCAATTTTCCCCAATACCGTCGCCGCTTCTTCGCGAATCTGATTCTGGGGATGATTCAAAGCCTGGATTAACGCCTGCACTACCGTAGGATTTTCCAGGTGAATCGCGCCACTGGCTTGCCAACGGACAAAGCTATCTGGGTGATTCAGCACCTTAACCAATTCCTGCAAGGCTTCTGGTGTGCCAATTTGCGCCAACGCCATCGCCGCTTCCCCTCGCACATAACTATCAGTATCATGGAGGGCAACCATTAACGCCTGTATCGCCGCTGATGTGCCAATCCGCCCCATCGCCGCTGCTGCTTCACCCCGAACCACGCTATCTTCATCCCGCAGGGCGGGGATTAACGCTTTCACGGTTTCGGCATCGCCAATATAGCCCAAGGCGGTAGCGGCTTCACCGCGTACATACCAAGGTCCTTGATTTAGGGCTTTAATTAACGTAGCGACGGCGGAGGGACTACCAATTTGACCCAAGGCGGCAATTAACGCGGCGACGAAATCCTTGCGGGTATAATACTGTTTCTCATCCAATTCCTGCTGTAACTTTTCCGCCATCTGGGAATTGGTTTGCCCCAAGGCGACAACGGTAGAAGCAATGAAGCCAACGAAGGGATAATGGTGCCACAAGTCATAAATGTGGTCAATCACTTCGGTAATTAAGGGATGAGACAATTGATCACATTCAGCGATCGCACGTCCAGTTAACAGGAGTAAGGTCGAGAAGATATCATCTTTTTCCTGAGTAATGCAGGCGAGTAGCGGAATCGGATCATCCATCAACCCCGCCAGTAGACTAATACTTTGATGCCAATCATAATCCCACAAATGGGCTTTCACCAACGCCATACCCTGACTAGGATTGTCTTGAATCTGCCGTCGTAAATAACAGGCGGTTAAATAATCCTGAGTAATCCGGTGAATAAACACATAGCGATCGCCTTCTTTGGTCAATCGATGCAGAATCCCCTGTTCTCCAGACAGTTGCACCAAGAGTTGGGCGGGGGTTTGTTGGCGTAAGGGTTCTAACCCCTGATCCTGGTTTAGGGCGTTGGCGATTTCCTGTTTCAATTCCTGGGAATCAAACACCTCTTGCCCTTTACAGGTAAACTGATAAGCTAAGTCTTCCAATAAGCGGATTTTCACCCCACTCTCTGACCCCCGATGATGCGTCCATTGACTTAGGAGATACTCAACAGTTTTCTGATAAATTTGACTGCGACGGGCGGGTAAGGTGAGAACTTGCTCATAATATAAGCTGCACAGTAAGTAGAGTAATCGGGGATTTTGTGCCAAGCCGCGCAGTTGGGGATTTTGTCGCAGTTGTTCAATTAAGCTGTTGGCGGCAATCCCTTCTTTCGTTTCATTAGTGCCATGTTGAAACCAGGCGTGAATAAACTGTTCAATCTGGGGTTGACTCAGTGGAATAATTTCCACTTCCTTTGCCCCATTAATAAACGCGCCACCATACCCGACAATCCGAGACGTACAAATAATCGGACAGGGATGGGTTTCCAGGAATTGGTTCAGTTTCGTGGCTAAGGCATTGCGATCGCGTTTGGGAACTTCATCTAAGGCATTGAACAACAACAGACATTTCCCCTGACGCAATTTCGCCTGTAACCAGGGTTGAATATCCGCCCAAGTTGTGGGATAATCCCGTTGAACCAGGGATGCGATCGCCACGGTGATATCATCAGCGGCTTCATACAAATCCACTAAGCGGATAAATAAGGGAAAAACAACATCCTCAACGGTAATTTTGGCATCCACCAATTTTTGCCGTTCTCCTGCTGCTGTCAATGCGGCTTCCCGTCGCAATAGCGCACTTTTCCCCATTCCCGGATCAGCTAAAACCATCAAGCGTTGATAGTTTTTCTTCGCCTGTTCCCAGGGAACCCGATAGCGTTTGGCTTCTACGTCGCGATTTTTGATCGCATAAGCGCGTTTAAGTTCAGCTTCCGATTCCGCGTATCCCCAGAAGGTTTCCACCTCATGGCGATAATTGCGTTCACGGGTGACTTGAATTGGGATATAGAGAGATTTACGGGGAATCGGATGTTGGGTGTGTAAAAGGGTTTTATATTTAAAATGGGATTCGATCTCCTCCAGGAATCGGCAAACCGACTCAATATGTGGATCACGGTTCAGTGGGCGAGTGTCCTCGGTGTGGATATCATGAGAACTAATCATAATCTTACCCCTGTTGATTAAAGCGTTTTTGAATCAATCTGAAAAGCTATAGCGCTGACTTGATGGCACTAAAGTGCCGACTACGAACGAACGAATCTGGGTGGAGTCAGGGCTATGTTGCGATCGCCTTTATTCTGGATTGTCTTAACTCACGACTCAAAGCTGATCGCTATACTATGATCCTATAATTATATCCGTTATGATTCCAGGTTTTCATCCCTGAACCCCGTTATGTCATTCTGAATGGAGTGAAGCGGAATGAAGAATCCCTACAAACGTGTTGCTTCCAAGCCGACTCTACCCCCAAAGGAAGTGAATAGCAAAGTCTAACCTATTTTAAGCCGAATCGTGTCATTCTCAGGAGAGCGATCGCGCAACGAAGACTATCGCCCCCGTCAATCCTGTCGCCACCATCGTCACCACCAGAATCACCCCAGGTAATCCCAACGCGGCAATTTTTTTGACAACTTCATCCATTTTTATGACCTCCCTTCAGCAGCTTTTTCTATCAAGTTTAACCTGCCTTGCCGGAATCGACGGAGAAAACTGTAGCCAAAGATACCAAATAGAGTTAGGCGATCGCATAAATCCATAGACTCCACTGATAGAGGGACATAACATGTTCCCTACCGATGGTGATTCAACTTAAATGGATTGCCAATGCTATATTATCCCGATTATAATAAAATAACCTCACTATTAAAAAAATGCCATGAATGATTTATTCAAAAATGCTTTTATACAAGCATTAGGAGTAGCTGCATTAATTTATATTGGGTTTCAACTTCTGGATTGGGGTATAGGTTCCATCCTTCGTATTTTAAGAAGTTTCGATAATTGGTATAGAATCTATGGATCGAAATGGGCTGAAGAAGTTGCCATTGCCTTTGGCGTACTTTATCTGCTTTTTGCGGCGGTGATTAATAGTAGAAATCGTTAATCGGTTAAAGGTTTAGAACGATAAACAATAGATTTTCGGGTTAAAGACATTTCGTGGATCGCGTCTGTAGGGGCGGGTTTAGGGAATTCTGTTTCGCTATTGATAATAACGTCAATTCAAAACCCGCCCGGATCATCTGTCGCTTTATCTGCTTTTTGCGGCGGTGATTAATAGTAGAAATCGTTAATAGGTTAAAGGTTTAACAATAGAAACAATAGATTTTCGGGTTAAAGACATTTCGTGCATCGCGTCTGTAGGGGCGGGTTTAGGGAATTCTGTTTCGCTATTGATAATAACGTCCATTCAAAACCCGCCCGGATCATCTGTCGCGACGTGACTAAATCCCCCTAATTAGGGTTTGCTGCACAACCAAAAAACCATCAGCCATCAATACTTTGAGTAGTATTGACATTGGCTCATCTTCCAGGAAAGAGAATAAAACTCATCAACACCCTTGCACCACTATCAGGAAAATGTACCCCCGCTCCCCCAGCTTCCCCCGCTTCCCCCGCTTCCCCCGCTTCCCCCGCTTCCCCCGCTTCCCCCGCTTCCCCAGCTCCCCCAGCTCCCCCAGCTCCCCCAGCTCCCCCAGCTCCCCCTCACCACACCACTTATTCAGCAGCCCCTAATTATCCATCCACCGCACAGCGAAACCCAGCCAAAATTTGACGCACACTGGGATAATACCAATTGCGGAAACTACACCGCATCGCCCACGGACGAGTTGTCCAACTACCACCGCGCAAAACCCGATGTTCGCCATCAAAATAGGCTTGAGAATAGCCGCGATAAGGATAACTGACAAACCCTTTGTATCCATCAAACCAACTCGCTGTCCATTCCCAAACATTCCCCAACATGTCATAACAACCTGATGCACTTTGCCCCTGGGGATAGGCATTAACCGGAGTCGTATGTCCTACCGTATTATCGTAGTTACAAGAATAGGATGTGGGTTCTGTATCACCCCAGGGATAGATGTAATGACACCCCTTTTGTACATCCCAACTCGCCGCTTTTTCCCATTCCGCTTCACTGGGTAATCGCTTGCCGACAAAATTAGCATAAGCCTCGGCTTCATACCAACTCACCCCATAAACCGGATGATTATCCCAAAAGGGTTCATCGGACCAATAGAGGGGATGGGCGACAGGATTATCCTGCAACCATTTCCATCCTTCCACAGACCACAAGTTATGATTTTGATATCCCCCCGCTTCAATAAAAGCGCGATACTGTTGACAGGTAACCGGGTAGCGATCAATCCAGTAGGTATCTAAAAAAACGCGATCGCACGGACGTTCGTTATCCATTGCATCAATCTCATCGCTTCCCATCTCAAACTCACCCGCCGGAATTTCAATCATCTGTCCTTTATCCGGCGTCTTATCTCCTTGAGGTGCAAAGGATTCAGTCAGGACTAATGACGTAGGCGTGCGCCCGGTTTGGCAAAGGGTATTACTCCTAGCAGATAGGCGGTGTAATTGCAAGATAAAGGCAATCGTTTCAGTATGTTGACTTTCGTGCTGAACTAACCATCGCCATAAACGTTCTTGGTGATCTAGGGGGGCAATTTCCAGATAGTCAAAGACTTGGGTTCTGACGATATCCAGATAATCTTGAATTTCTGCCAGAGACGGTAACTTTTGGCGATCGCACTTGGGTAAACCATCCGCCGCAAAAAGCCGATGATACTCTGGAAACAGGGGTTTTTTGCCAGCATAGCGTTCTAGAATCCAGTACGCTTCCGTAAAAGCAATATGACCCAAATGCCAACCCACGGGACTAAAATCCGAATGCACTTGGCGATAAAATCGGGTTTCGTCAATCCCTTCGACGAGAACTAACGTACCCATACGGCATTTTTCCATCTTTTGACGGATGCTTTTTCTACAAGCATGAATTGATATAAACGTCACAATTTTCTCCCACTCTAACTGTTATTAGTCATTTGTCATTTGTCATTTGTCATCCGTCATCCGTCATTGGTTATAATTTGCTTTTGTAAAGAAGCAAGCTACGCCACTTATGACTCTTTGCGTCTATCCCAAAAATCGTCTGCCCTTCAATTCTGTTCAAACACTAGTAGAGACGCGCCATGGCGCGTCTCTACAATGGTGTCTCAAACCCTTACAAAGGACAAATGACAAATGACAAATGACTATAACGAATCAGCGGTCTACTGAACCCATGATTACGTCAACACTACCAAGAATCGCCATAATATCTGCCACTTTCACTCCCCGCAAAATATGGGGTACAATTTGCAAGTTGTTGAAATCCGGTGGACGAATCTTCCAACGCCAAGGAAAGATATTATCATCCCCGATAATGAAAATGCCCAATTCTCCCTTTCCACTTTCCAAGCGAACATAGTGTTCACCCTGAGGAATCTTAAAGGTTGGCGGAATTTTCTTACCACTATACTGGTAATCAAAATCATTCCACTTAGATTTCTTTCCTTCAGCCATGCGTTTGGCTTCCAGATTTTCGTAAGGACCACCCGGTAATCCTTTTAATGCCTGACGAATAATTTTCAGGGATTCCCGCATTTCCCGAATCCGAACTAAATACCGGGCGAGACAATCCCCAGCGGTTTCCCAGTGGATATCCCAATCAAAGTCGTCGTAACATTCGTAGTGGTCAACTTTCCGCAAGTCCCACTTCACGCCAGACCCCCGCAACATCGGACCCGACAGTCCCCAGTTAATTGCTTCGTCACGGGTAATCGTACCCACCCCTTCAACACGACGGCGGAAGATGGGGTTGTTGGTAATTAAGCGTTCGTATTCATCGACTTTAGGGGCGAAATAATCGCAAAAGTCTTCACATTTGTCAACCCACCCATAAGGAATATCAACCGCTACTCCACCAATACGGAAGTAATTATTATTAATCAGCCGTTGTCCGCTGGCGGCTTCCCACAAGTCGTAAATTAATTCCCGTTCCCGGAAGATGTAGAAGAAAGGCGTTTGCGCCCCCACATCAGCCAGAAAGGGACCTAACCACAACAGGTGATTGGCGATGCGATTCAACTCCAGCATAATCACGCGGATATAGCTGGCGCGTTTGGGTACTTCAATATCCGCTAACTTTTCCGGGGCGTTAACGGTAATCGCTTCGTTAAACATTCCCGCTGCATAGTCCCACCGACTCACGTAGGGGACATACATAATATTCGTGCGGTTCTCGGCTATTTTCTCCATCCCGCGATGCAGGTAGCCGATAACTGGTTCGCAATCGATCACATCCTCCCCGTCTAACGTGACGATTAAGCGGAGAACGCCGTGCATGGACGGATGGTGAGGACCCAAGTTGAGAACCATTGGGTCGGTTCTGGTTTCGATTTGTGCCATAGTGATGTATTTGGTTTACCCAATTTTTAGCGATGACGCCTATTTATTTACTTACCATAGACATTCAAGTGACGTTCCAAAGTAAGAGTACGATAATATTATGCCCCGGACAGCCTGTTTGGTGATAGTCAATTAAGTAGAGGGCGACCCGACCCAATTGAGGGGAATGGTGTTGTTGATTAGACAAAGTGGGTCGCCCCTACACTCCAGACCACAGGTTTTTCGGCAATCTTTGATTTAGTGGGGGAGGATGTTCAGATGGAGTCTGAGGCGCAAGCGGCGCAGTTTTTTCATCGTTCAGTATTAAGTCAGGAGTTAATCGCCGGATTGACGATTCGTCCGGGTGGGCATTACTTAGATGCGACGGTGGGTGGCGGTGGACATAGTGAGTTAATTCTATCAGCCGCCCCAGATGTCCGTGTCACCGCGATTGACCAAGATGATCACGCGATCGCAGCAGCAGAAACCCGGTTAGCCCCATATCGCGATCGCATCCAATTTTGGCGGGGGAATTTTGTGGACTATCAACCGCCGGACTCGTTATTTGATGGCATTATTGCCGATTTAGGCGTTAGTTCTGCCCAACTGGATATTCCCGATCGCGGCTTTAGTTTTCGCCATCAAGCCTCTCTAGATATGCGGATGGATCAACGCCAATCTCTAACCGCCGCCCAGATTATCAATCATTGGGATGAAACCCAACTGGCAAATATTATTTATGAGTATGGTGAAGAACGCTTATCTCGGCGGATTGCCCGGGCAATTGTGGAACGCCGCCCCTTTGAGACAACCACCCAATTAGCCGAGGCGATCGCGCGATCAGTTCCCAAAAAATACCGTTATGGCAGGATTCACCCCGCCACTCGCACCTTTCAAGCGCTTCGCATTGCCGTTAATCAAGAATTATCCTCCCTAGAAAAATTTCTCAATTGTGCGCCTAGATGGTTAAAACCAGGCGGCAGAATTGGTATTATTAGTTTTCACAGCTTGGAAGACCGTCTGGTTAAACACCACTTGCGGGATTCACTAATATTGCGGGTGCTTACCAAAAAACCCATAACTCCACAACCAACGGAACGGGATGAAAATCCCCGCGCTCGTTCTGCCAAGTTGAGATTGGCTGAGCGTCTTTGAAGGGACAAGAGACTACAGGGCTAGAGTCAGTCAAGTCATCCTATGGGCGCTGGTACTGGATTGGGAAAATCAGACTAGAATACTCGCTTTTTCAAAGCATAGTATGACGATTTTGTCAACGGCTAAGACGAAGTTAGTGTTCTAATATACAAACAGATGGCGACGTACTTGTCGTCACCAATCTACTGTTCCTTTTTATCCCCAAGTTGGTGTCAATAAGCAGATGTTGCTGAAAAATTGCTGAACATATCACTCTGGCGAAGAAATATCAGGGCAGATGCATCGAGCCAAACTTAATCTGACACCAGGGAGTTCTACTCTTAGCCAGTTAAGGTGAATGTTTGGTGTTATTTCGTTTTTAAGAAAACATCTGACAAACCTTTGGATCTTCCAAAAGATACCCCGTCCAAGTTTAAAACTGGAGATTCTCCTAGAGAAAAACGACCGGTTTCAACGTAGACGCGGTTTAGATTGTTCCTTTTGTTGATGACTCACACTTGCCCTAAATGAATTATGAGGGAAATTGTAATTGGGAGCCTCAGGGTGTCCCTAATGATGCCTATTCTTGGTTATTTGTGGTGGATCGGCTCAAAATCACAGATTGAACGACAACCGGGCTGGTTCTATATGCTGGCAGGTTACGCTTTAATTTGTCTAGATGGGTTTATGGATTTAGTCCACCGTACTCTTGGGTTGACAACCCTAAACTCTAGTCCAATCGATACGCTGATGCCAGCGACACTGCTTTATTTAGTGGGATTTGGACTGCTAGTGCTTGGTTTATGGCAATGGTTACCGTTTGTTGCCAAGGTCAAGAAGCTAGACATTTTGTCCCCTTCATACCCTAACTCGGAAGAGTATTATACCTGCAAATTGTACGATCAAGGCGGCACGAACGCCCAGTCGGATGAACTGAAGCAAGCGATAGCAGACTGTCTACATACTAACGCCGAACTGCAACAGCGAGAAGCACAATTTCGGGCAATTACTCAAGCCTTTCCTGTACCTGTCGCGATCGCACAAGCGTCTGATGGCACGATTGTCTATGGAAATTCCCACGCGAACGTACTGTTTGGTGTCGTTACCTCAGAGTTAGTCGGTAACTCAATGCCCGATTTTTATGAAAATCCTGCCGACTGGCAAAGACTGTTAGCCAGATTAGACCAAAAGGGTGTTGTTCAGAATGATCAAGTTCGTGTCCATACCATTAATGGCACGCCCTTGTGGGTAACAGTTTCCATGCAGGTATTGACCTTAAATCAGGAAAAAACAATTCTGAGTGTATTCCATGATATCAGCGATACCTATCAGCAAATTACCCAATATCAGCAAACAGAAGCCGTTCTCAAAGACAGTGAAGCTTGCTATCGGACGTTGGTCGAACAGTCTCCCAACGCGATCGCCCTGGAAAGTCAGGGAACCCTGGTTTATATCAATCCTAAAGGTGTCAAACTACTGGGAGCCATTAGTCAAAACCAACTTATCGGTAAACCTTGGTCAGAGTTTAGCTCTAAGGATCAGGGAAATCAGAGAAATAGGAGAGATCACCAAGTTATTGGTTCTGAGCATACAGCGAAATTCTCTGACCACAAACGAAGGTCGAATCCACCTCACACCCTAACATTACCCACAAAATTTGTTCCCGAACAAGTTGTGCAGTTAGACGGTCAGATCATTGATGTGGAAATTGCCCGTTTACCCGCTATTTATCAAGGTCAAAGAGCAACCCAACTGGTGATTCGAGATCTGATCCATAGAGAACAGCCAGACCGAGACCTGAGAGTACGAGCGCGTCAGCAAGCAACTGTGGCTAAATTGAGCCAACGGGCGCTTTCGGGACTGGATTTAAATACCCTGATGGACGAAGCGGTAAGTACGATTGCTCAAACCTTAGAGGTTGAGTATTGCAAAGTGTTAGAACTCCTACCCAATGGTAATGTGTTTTTACTCAAAGCGGGTGTGGGTTGGTCACCGGGATTGGTTGGGTATGCTTTAGTCGGTGCCCACAGGAATTCCCAAGCGGGTTATAATCTGATATCTCAAGAACCTGTCGTGGTTGAAGATCTACCGATTGATCCTCGCTTTAGTGGACCGCCTCTGCTCTACAATCATCGCGTTGTCAGTGGTGTGAGTGTGGTGATTCCGGGTCAAGAGCAACCCTTTGGAGTTTTAGGGGCGCATACCACCAGCCAGCGCCGTTTTAGTGAAGATGACATTCACTTTCTCCAGGCGGTTGCCAATGTTTTAGCTTTGGCGATTGGACATAAGCAGTCAGAGGCGAATCTCTATCTGATGCAGCGAGCGATCGCGGCGAGTAATAATGGGGTGATTATTACTGACCCCAATCAGCCGGATAACCCAGTAATTTACGTCAACCCCGCTTTCGAGTCAATGACCGGTTATACCAAAGAGGAGGTGATTGGACGTAACTGTCGTTTCTGGCAAGAACCTGATTATCATCAAGCTGGGGTGACTAAGTTAGCGACAGCGATTCAAGAGCAACGAGAGTGCCATGTCATTTTACAGAACTATCGCAAAGATGGCAGCCTCTTCTGGAATGAACTCTATGTGTCGCCCGTCTTTGATGGAGACGGCTATTTAACCCACTTTGTCGGGATTCAAACCGATATTACTAAACGGAAGCAGGCAGAGGAAGCCCTACGACAGAGTGAGGAAAAGCTGGAGAGTATTCTCAGGTCTCTAGATGATGTGGTTTGGTCGGCTTCCCTGGAAAATCAACAGTTTATTTACCTGAATCCGGCGACAGAACGGGTTTATGGTCGCCCCGTATCCGATTTTGTGGATTGTCCCAGTCTCTGGCAGTTCGTCGTTCATCCTGATGATCGCCAACGGGTGGAGATAGCATCTCAAACGCTGATGCACCAGGGGAGTAAAGATCTAGAATATAGGGTTGTACGACCGGATGGCGAAGTGCGTTGGCTGCGCGATCGCGCCCGCCTAATTTATGACCATAGGGGTATTGCCATTCGCATGGATGGAATTGCTACCGATATGACCAAACGCAAACAGGCAGAGGCGGCTTTACTCAAAAGTGAGGAGCAATTTCGCCTCACCTTTGAACTGGCTCCCATTGGCATGGCAATGACATCCCTTAAGGGTCAATTCCTCAAGGTTAATCAGGCATTGTGTGACGCTTTGGGGTATACGGATCAAGAACTGTTGGCTCTCACGTTTACAGAAATTAGCCACCCGAGTGAACGGGCACTCGACTTTACCCAACACCAATCCTTGTTGCAGGGGGAACTCTCTCATCTGCAAACTGAACGGCGATTTATATCAAAATCTGGCAGGATTGTCAATGGTATTTTGAAGGTTGTCTTGGTCAGAGACGCTCAAGGTCAACCCCTACACTACATTAGTCAGGTGGTGGATATTAGCGATCGCAAACGCATGGAGGAACAGTTACTCCACGATGCCTTCCATGATGTATTGACCGGATTACCGAATCGGGCATTATTCATGGATCGGCTGGAGTATGCGTTGCGACGGGCAGGGCAACGCTGGGACTATTTATGTGCGGTGATTGTCTTGGATTTAGACCGTTTCAAGGTGATTAATGATAGTTTAGGGCATCTGGTTGGCGATCGACTGCTGAGTGCGATCGCCCACCGATTACAAAGGTGCTTACGCCCCAGCGATACCTTAGCCCGGTTAGGGGGAGACGAATTTACGATTCTACTGGATGATATCCCCAATGCAACAGCAGCCACGGATATTGCCAAATCGATTCACCAAACTTTGGAATCCTCATTTAACTTAGATGGGTATGAGGTGTTTGCCACAGCCAGTATTGGGATTGCCCTGAGTGGTATGGGGTATAACCGGGGGGAAGATTTGTTACGAGATGCAGATACCGCCATGCATCGGGCAAAACTTCAGGGAACCGCTTGTTATGTCATGTTTGATACCGCCATGTCCGGTCGCGCCCTTGCCCAGTTACGCTTGGAAACCGAACTAAGATGGGCAATTGAACGCCAAGAACTTGAGGTTTATTACCAACCGATTATTTCCCTAGGGACAGGTAAAATTACCGGGTTTGAAGCATTGGTGCGTTGGCAGCATCCAGAACAGGGAATGATTTCACCAGGCGCGTTTATTCCGTTAGCCGAGGAAACGGGTTTAATTATTCCCATTGGTCAGTGGGTGTTGCGAACATCCTGCTATCAGCTACGCCAATGGCAACAACAGTTTCCCCACTATCCCCCGTTAACCATGAGCGTTAATTTGTCGGGGAAACAGTTTTCTCAAACGAATTTAATTGAGCAAATTGCCCAAATTATTCAAGAGACAGAGGTCAATCCCAGCACTCTCAAGTTAGAAATTACTGAAAGCGGGATTATGGAACATTCAGACTCTGCCGCTGCTTTATTGGAGCGACTTAAGGCATTGAAAATTCAGTTATACATTGATGATTTTGGCACCGGCTATTCGTCGTTAAGTCGCTTACATCAGTTTCCCATTGATGCCTTAAAAATTGACCGTTCCTTTGTCAGTCGCATGGGGGATGCGGGAGAAAATGGGGAGATAGTGCAAGCGATTGTGACCTTGGCTCACAATTTAGGCATGGATGTTGTGGCAGAAGGGATAGAAACGAATATGCAGTTAGCCCAACTGCGAGGGCGGCGATGTGAATATGGTCAGGGATACTTTTTCTCTAAACCATTGAATCGGCAAGCCGCAGAACAGTTAATGATTAATTTACCCCAGTGGTAAACGATGAAATGGGGAGAAGGAAATTGCAAGCTGGCTCCCTGACTAGGTGCGCCAGCTTTGGCAGGAGGCTTAATTAATTGGAAGTTCCTCAAGGTAAATTGCTGAACTTCCACCTGACTCATCAGGATATTTCCGAGACGATTGGGCTGACTCGGGTAACCGTAACTCGCCTGATCAATCGGTTGGAACAGGAAGGGAAGATTGTGCGATCACATCGAAATCTCATCCTCACCACTGGTGAACCTTCTCGGTATAATGAATAAGCATTTTGGAAGCATCAAAACCTTGATATACTGTAGGGTGGGCATTGCCCACCAGCCTTAATCAGCGTGCCTTATTGACTTTTGAGCGTTAGAAATCCAGCACTTTGTCAGCCGCTAAAATTAAGTTAGGGATTTCATCATTCTCCAAGGCAAGTTGGCTTCCAGGACGCAGAAAATTTTCATCAATCCCGACGGCGCTAGCACAAACCGGACAGACGATAATCTTGCCACCTGCTGTCACAAAATCCTCATAGAGTTCAGCAACAGTCATAGTACCGTTTCCCCAACGCAGATCTAAGGGTTGTCGAGCATCTGCCAGTCGCACGCCTTCCAAGGTTAGCACCAGTGTAACCTGCGCCCCTTTCCTTTGCATATTGCTTCCCAGCTTCAGCGCCATAAAAACAGCGTGAAGATCATCGGTGCTGTGTTTAAGATGCACAATAATGTTCTGCTGGTTAGCGGCGGTAATTTCCTCCCCTGTGTTGGGTATCATCTCGCCTGGTTGCGCGTAACTCGGTAATGGCGTAGCTAGCGGTAATACCAGCACTGCGCCTAAAAGTGCGATCGCCCCTCTACCTACTCTTCCACTGCCCTGTTGCATAATATCCATACCTCAAGCCGTTTGACAATTGTGTTGACGTTGTTGCTTCGGTGCGGCACAACGTTTGAGAAATGCCGAATCGATGATCATGCTTGTCTTCTGTTTTGTCAAAAGACAAATGGTCAAATCTATGATTAGGGGCGATCGCACTCTATGCTCATGTCATCATACAAGTCTGTTAATTCCCGCGATCGCGTCTTTTTTTTTGTTAACCCGTCGCCTCATCTTTTTCGTTCTTTGGATTGGGTGTCCTCCGGTTGGAATTCTGTCCATCCTCTACAAACAATCTCGTAACATTTTGGTGGGGCAATGGGTAAATTTGTCAAGTTAAAAAATGCTGCTTGATTGGCATACTCCAGCAACAAAACAACATCTTTGTAAGGATTATAATGATCCACCACTTGCAGAATATAGCCATTCATGAAATGTTTTTGCAGTAGCACCGTATCAGCAGCCGCCAGCCATGCATTTAAAAAAGCAGCTAGACGACGGCGCGGTACAAAATGAGCTGGGAATGTTTCTCCAAAAGCACCAACAGTCGGAGTATTGGTACTACAGACAACAGCACCACGATCCCCACTCAAGTAGCCAACCCAGGCGTTATCACCAATGACTAATAGGTTAGTGGCGATAAAATCGTGCTGCCAATCTTGAGAGTTTGTTTCAGTCATTTGTCATTTGTCATTTGTCATTCGTCATTCGTCATTCGTCATTTAGACAGGGCGGGTTTAGTGACGTTAGGGTGGACAAAAAACGATAGTAGTGAAACCCGCCCCTACACATAAAACTCTTTTCTTGTCATTGATCATTTATCTTCCCCATCTCCCTCATCTCCCCCATCTTCCCTAAGCACTTGGGCTAGAAAACTCTGACCTTAGTCGCCAATCCCAGTCTTCGCAACAGACGAATCATCTGCCAAATTAGGTCAATTTCCCACCACAATACGCCGTACCGTGCAGAAGATTGGCAAGCATGGTGATTGTTGTGCCACCCTTCACCAAACGTCAGTAAAGCCACCCACCAGCAATTTGTGGAGTGATCGCCTGTCGCGTGGCTGCGATAACCAAATTTGTGGCATACGCTATTCACACAACAGGTACTATGAAACCCGACAAACAGGCGCACAAAAATGCCCCACACCACAAACGGCATTCCTCCTAACCCATACAATAAAATCGCCAACCCCACTTGCAAACCAATATAGTGCTGATGGCAGAACCGATAAAATTGATCATCAGCAATGTCTTGAGTAAACCGAGACAATTCAGTTTTTGCGGGCACCTCATGCATTAACCAACTGATATGACTCCACCACAATCCCTGAGTCGAATCATGGGGATCAAGGGGTTGGTCACTATACAAATGATGAATTCGATGGTAACCAACCCAACCCAGAACCGCTCCTTGTCCCGCCAACGTACCGCAGAAAATCAGACAATATTCCAACCATTGAGGCACTTGTAAACTACGGTGACTGGCTAAACGATGGAAACCCAACGAAATACCAAGTCCAATCGTTATCCAGTGCAACAATAGGGCAACACCGACAGCACTCCACTTAAAATTACTGGGCAAAAATGCCAAGAGAGTTAATAGGTGTAACGCGCCAGTCGCGAGAATAATTGTCCAACGTGGACGGGGTGAATTTGACATGCAAATGCTCAAAAATTTAACAATTATTACCGAAAACAAGGCTGAAATTCATGCCAACGCCGACGAACTTGTCGGTCACATTCAGGAGGGGAAATTTTTAGGTTATGCAACAGATGAATTTCGGTTTGAGTCTGCGCCGTGAGTAGCAAGATTACATCTTCGTCAGGGTGATAACGATCCACCAGTCGCAGAAGTTGGTCAATGACACCTTCCTCAAATTTGTGTGCTTGTTTGTGTGCTTGCATTTGACTCACCACCTGGGGTTTGGCAATGAATTCAGCACGGAACGGTATCCAATCCAGACTGATTATCTTTGATGCGATCGCGGCATCCTGCACATCCACACAAACCATCCCGCGACCGGATTCAACATAACCGTTCCAAGCGTAATACCCAATCACCAACAAATTGACATGAATAAACTCATTTTGCCAGTCGCCCAAATTACCTTGCCAAACACTATTGTCCGGACGCATGGGTTTCCTCCCGCAGGATTTTTGCCGCTTCTACCATATTTTTCAAGGCCGGAATCACTTCGTCCCAATGGCGAGTTTTCAAGCCACAGTCGGGATTCACCCAAATTTGCTCAACGGGCAAATTAGCCACTCCTGTCCGTAGTTGTTCCAGAAGGTGTTCTGTTGTGGGAATCACTGGACTATGGATGTCATAAATCCCATTCCCCACCTGATGAGCATATCCAGCATTGGTAATTTCAAACAAGGTTTCATTATTACTGCGGCTATTTTCAATCGATAAAACATCCGCATCCAGACGCTGAATGTGCTGAATAATATCCCCAAATTCAGAATAACACATGTGAGTATGAATCTGGGTTTGGGGTTTGGCAATTCCAGCACTGAGACGAAACGCATCCACTGCCCAAGACAGATAATCCTGCCACCGTTCTGGTTTCAGCGGTAAACCCTCTCGCAATGCCGGTTCATCAATCTGAATAATCGTCGCTCCCGCTGCTTCTAAATCCGCCACTTCTTGCCGCAAGGCTAAGGCAATTTGGAATGCCTGTTCCTGTCGGGAAATGTCGGTACGGGGGTAAGACCAATTAATCATGGTTACGGGTCCGGTGAGCATCCCTTTAATCGGTTTTTCCGTTAATGACTGGGCAACGTTAAACTCACGAACCGTCATCGGCGCTTGACGCACGACATCACCGTAAATAATTGGGGGACGAACATAGCGACTGCCATAACTTTGCACCCATCCATGTTGAGTGAAGGCAAAACCTTGGAGTTGCTGTCCAAAAAACTCCACCATATCGGTGCGTTCAAATTCACCATGCACCAGCACATCTAATCCGGCTTCTTCTTGATAGCGAATACACTGAGCAATTTCGGCATCAATTGCCTTTTGGTAGTCAGCCAGAGTGATTTCGCCGCGCTTCCATTGCAGCCGTAGTTTCCGCACCTGTGAGGTTTGCGGAAATGAGCCAATTGTGGTGGTTGGAAATGGGGGCAGTTGAAGTTGTAGTGGCTGTCGTTGGGTATAGGGGAGCAATCGCTCAAAGGCATCAACATTCAATGACTGAAGCTGTTGTTGAACCTGTGCATTGGGGGGACTGAATTGCTCAAACGCCGTTTGGCGTGTGGCAATATCCTGCAATCGCGATCGCGTGTCTTCCCCTTGGAGGGTTTGCGCCAACATGATCACTTCTTGGAGTTTTTGTTCCGCAAAACTCAGCACATTTCGCAGGGGTTCGGGTAACTTGGTTTCCCTTGTCGCATCGTAGGGAACAAACTGTAGGGAGGCGGAGGGTTGAATGGATAGGTTGGAGGTAATGGGTTTAATCTCGTCCAGGATGGGTAAGAGGCGATCGGGTCGAATTTGCCAGACGTTTCGCCCATCCACAATACCCACACCCAGGCGTTTATCGCTGGGAAACCCATGGTGTTTAAGTTGGTCTAGATTGCGCCCCCGGGTAAAGTCTAAACTGATGCTGGCAACGGGTAATTGGATCACCCAGGGATAACTTCCACCCAAATCATCAAAATAGGTGACCAAATCTAGCGGTATACCCACCTGCGCCAATGAAGCGTAAGTTGATTCATAGTCGTCTTTAAACTTAGCCGTATCTCCCAAAACTAGGGCAGGTTCATGAATTTGAACGTTTTCTACACCCAAGGGTTTGAGTGCCTGTAGCAGATTCACATAGCGATCGCACAGGGGACGAATGATCTCCGAAATTGGCATATCTAACCGACTCAATCGTAGGAGTGTCATCGGACCTAAAATAATCGGGTCTTCCGTAGTTAGTGTGCTAAATTGTTAGTTTGATTTGCCAGAATGTTTGACAGCAATAGCTTTAACCATTTTCACCCGAAATTCAATTCGTTTTTAGGCGGTTAAGAGCTACAGTCCTTGTGTGGCAAACTTCCTGATTCATTGAAACTGATAGTTTAGCACACTAAGTCCGGAAGACCCGCATCTGTAGCGTATTTCTGGCACGATCAGAGCGTGAAATCGCGGGATGGGACTATTCATGATTGTATACATCTGTACCTCGCAGATGGATGAAATGATTTGACTGAAATTGCTTGACATTCGGCGGGCATTCTGACTCAGAGACATCAGTCTCATTACAGCTGCGGGACAGCGTCGGATTTGCACCGACCTTTCCCCATTACTTCTAACGGCTGCTCCCCGTTAGAACCGAACGTGATTTTCACTATATCACCATCATGTCTTTTTTGTCTCCCCTGCTCCCCTAATTTTGTCCACCTTCCCCACCTTCCCCACCGACAGAGTATTCTTTCTAAGTAGCATTTGGGAAGAATATAAGCACCGTGATTAGAGTATTTGATTCAAGTGCATTGATTGCAGCCTGCGGTTCTGCTAGTGGTGCTAGCCATTTCTTTCCGCTTCAGCCGTAACGAATTGTCCGAAAGTCCACACGGTTTGTATCCGGCTCATAAAGTGTGTAGGTGGCTTTTCCGGGTTCTCGTCCCACATTACCCACCCCAATGACTCGACGAGGAGATGCTGTTGCTATCTGAACCGACTGTTGACCCTCAAGCGTGGTGATTTGTGAAGATACAGAACCTCCTTGCAGTTGGTACTCAAAAGTTAAACCTGATCGACCACAAAATAGGTTAGTTGCACCCACACGCATCAAGCGATCGCACATCTGCCAAGGGGGTGTCTGAGGCGTCAATTCATCATCCACACTCACGCTGCTACCATGAATCAGTAGACAATCGAGTTCTAAGAACCCAAAATCTAGGCAGCGAATCCATTCAACCGTTTGCCGGGAAACAGCATCCCAAAGCAATTTTACGGTGTCAGCACCATAGTTCTCAATCAGTTGAGTCGGTTCACCTGTAGCTGCTAATCCATGAAGAATCAGACATTGTTCCTCCCACCAACCGGTACAGATTTTGGGTAAACATTCGTTGGGTTTCGGAGAACGAATTCGCCGCACGACCTGTTCACTTTCGGGTCGAGAACTAATAAAATCCCCCAAAATATAAATATCATCCATCCCTTTAGTCTGGTGTTTAACATCGGATATTACTGCTTCATAAGCAGCAATATTTCCTTCAATTCCACTTAAAATTGCCCAGGATTCCATGGTTATTCAGTGTGTGGGAGAATTAAAATTAACGGTGGAGAACGTCATTTGTCAGGCTTTAAAGACAGGATAAACGTGACAACCGTCTGCCTTCTTTAACCTATGACCAAGAAGGGTTTATCGCGCACAAATATGAGTTGGGTCATCCGCTTTTTCGGCATACTCCAATCCTCGCGCCAATCGCCACGCAAAAATAGGAGGTAAGCCTTTATCAATAATTGCCGCACAGGTTTTTTGGTAGTCGTACTCAACCTCCCTCAACGTTACCTGTTCGGTGTCAGTATCGTAAATAACATAGGTAGCATTCGGGCGTCCGTGACGAGGTTCTCCGACAGAACCCACATTGATAATCCGTTTCAGCCGAGCCTGGAAAGTTTGCTGTTGTTGCTGTTCCTCGCTACTAATCTTGACTTGCAGTTGACCCGCTGCTAACGTCCGCACATAAGGCAGATGGGTATGTCCACAGAAAAGAACATCAGCACCCGTCGAGAGAACTCGTTCCACAGCTAAAAAAGCATCTAACTCCGGCAACAGATATTCATGATTACTGTGAGGACTCCCATGAACAAAACAGAGGTTTCCTTCCTTTAAGCTATAAGGCAGTTGGGCGAGGAATTCTCGTGTTTCAGGGTGAATTTCCTGATTCGTCCATTCGTGAGCAATGCGTCCTCGTTTTTCAGCTAATAGTGAAGGATAGGAACATTCGCAAGCGTTTAATCCTTCAACAACATCTTCATCCCAACATCCCTGACAGGTGGGAATATCGAGAGAGCGAATTTGTTCGACTACAGCATTGGGATGGGGTCCATAACCCACTAAGTCGCCAACACAAACGATTTTGTCAGCGTTTTGGTGATCAATATCTAATAAAACGGCATCTAAGGCTGGGTAGTTTCCGTGAATGCAGGAGATAACAGCAAGTTTCATACTACTTCTTCTTCGTCTGGGTCTAAAATAGCTAACGATTCTTTGATTTGTTGTTGGTAATGATGAACAGCTACATCCGATAAACAGCAATCTTTCAGTGTTTGGGCGATCGCGCTATTATCCAACGCCACACCCACCACCTCAATCCCACTGAAGCGCTGGGGACGACCTTCAAGCCAACGTGGAAGCGCTAATTCGGTGTAGGTACTATTGATCCCCGCGACAAAATCAAAATAAAAGGCGCGTCCATCGGCTAGGTCAAAAATTCCCTTGGCTCGATTCACATTGCCATAGGCTCCCTGGGTTAACTCAGCCCAAAAGACATCCAGACTAGCTGGATCAATCACTTGACCGCTAATCGGCGCACGCCAAAGCTCAGGATTTCCCTCTGGGGTGGCAATTTTCACCCCTGGCACGACTTGGTCTGCCCAAACGTGCCATCCGGTATCCTGAACATTAGGTGGCATCACGGCAACGCGACGATAGCAGAGGTGATCTAATACGGACAACACTGGCTCGACTGACTCTAAATCCAGATGAAATCCCAGTTCCATATAGGCAAGACACTCCAGCCGAGCTAAGTCTAACAACCTATACTCATCCCCTTCTTTGAGAAGTGTGACTTGGGGAAATTCGACAGTGATACCCGTTATGTCAATGGGAACAGGCTGAGTACCCGGACTAAAATACAGCACGGGTTGATCGGCAATAGCTAGCTGTTGTCGAATCCAAGTGGTTTTTCCGGCTCCTGGTAAACCAGCGACAGCAATAATCATTGAAGAACATTGTGGGAATGATTCTCATTATAATAACTTAAACGGTTCCCCTTAGAAAAGGAACGTCGCTCGGAGCGTACCAATCACTACATCCGGATTTCGCGCGGATTGGTTAGGCGCCGTCAACCAAATTACACCAGGAGTCAGATAAATATGATCGGTCAGCTTATACCGATAGAATCCCTCAATATGCCAAGGAATCGCATTATCTGGAATCAGGTCAGTAGAATCTTCTCCTAAATCAGAACCCAAGAACCAATTTCCCCCAGTCTGGAACGGTGTTGGAACTTCTGCTCTAGTCGCATAAGGAGAAGCGCCGATAACCAAACCACCGAGATTTCCTTCCCCTCCTAAGTCGGGAAACGCCAAAGCGATGCCATAGGTAAGAATATCAGCGCTACTGCCTTCATACTCTACATCGACGAAGCTTCCCCCTTGAAAAATGCTGGCGCTGTCCGGGTTACTATTGACGCGACTGTAGGCAAACCAGCCATTGATGGCAAACTGAGGACTCACTTGCCACAACGCACCAACACCATAGGAATCAACCGATACCTCTTGAGCCGGAATAATCGGACTATTGCTCAAGGCTGTTCCTTGATCCGCCAAAAAGATGGGTGTACTGCTAAACGGACCCCTCGCAGGATGATAGCTGTGGTTATAGGTCAAACCAAAGGAAAAAGTATCGCTGGGTTTGACCGTTAATTGTGCCAAAGCCGAATATCGACCGCCAAATAAACCCCCAGCGAGAGGATTCGTCGAACGGGCGGAACTGGGTTCATTGGCGTATGTGGCGATATAACCCGCACTCAGACTAATGGCATCACTCAAGTGGTAAGTGAATCCTAGACCGGCTCCTGACTCAAAATTATAAATGCCACTGCGTTGTCCAAAAACCGACAGAGAACCTGTACCCCCATTGTCGTCATCCCAAAGACTAAACGTGGTGGGGATGTAGTCGTGATGTTCTCCGCCGGCTGCCATAATCACGGTTCTCAGCTTTTCACCCAGGGAAAACTCATAGCTCAAACTCGTCAACCCTACAGTATTATTAGCAGGTAAGGACGCGATATCGTTAAAGGTTTGCTGACCTTCAGGGGAAAATTCCCGTCCCCCAAAGAAACCAAACAGGGGATTCGGACCATATCGAAATCCACCGTCGCCTCGATCGGGGTGGGGAAAGTTCCCACTGGCAAGTCCTATTTTTAACTCATCCTCACCCGTGAAACTGGTAAGGAAATTGAGGCGAACGCGGTTGGCAAAAACCGTATTTTGTTCAGGGCTTTCACGGGTTATGGTTCCCGTTGGGCTAAAGACTGACGGGAACGTTACTTGGGTGCCGTCTCCTGCTAAAACATCGGTAACGGCGATGATGACTTCTCCTTGCAGTTTGGTGGTGGTGGAAAACTGATTCGCTTCCAGAGACGCGGTACGATCTTCCAGATTCTCCACCCGTGCACCCAAAGTGGCTAATTCGGTTTCAAAGTCTTGTACCAGCCGTTGCAAAGTGTTTACATCGTCCTGGGAACCTAAATCCCCTGGGTTTTCCGCGAAGATACGCTCGATTTGCTGCAAGCAAGCATTCAATCCGGCGGCAAATTCATACCGACTCAACGCTCGATTCCCTTGAAATGTGCCATTGGGATAGCCAGCAATACATCCATAGCGCTCAACCAGAGTCCGTAAGGCTTCATACGCCCAGTCTCCGGGGAAAACATCCCGCAGTTGAGACACGGAGTTAACTTGGCTCATGGGATCACCTTCCTCTGGAAAAAGCACCACCGATTCATCGACGTGGAACTGAACACTGGACATGGACGGGACTTCACGGATGACTTCTTCCCTTGCCAGGGCAGTATCAGCACCACCACACAGCAGGACAACCGCTGAAATCCCGACAATCACCTTACCCCGGAACCTGTACATTTGTAGCATTTTCTCCTCCTCACACCTTAGTGGGTGAAAATGAAAATCATTCTGATATATTTGAGTATGATAATCATTATCATGCAAAAAGGAAATACGGGAAAACCACTACACAAGGCAGAACAGGATGGATCGCGTGATCGGGCAAACAGCACCGTGGTATCGGGCGCTGACGTTAATTGAACGAATCCCAGACTCAGGGACAATCAGGGAAGACTCTGACACCTATGGCTTTAATCAGGACTTAGCCGAACGCAAAATGCAGCGCTGGTGTTCCCAAATCCCCTTTACAAATTCGGCTTATTTTGATCAGCGATTGGCAATTGAGGGAATGACCCGAGAGCAGTTTCGCGATCGCCTCGGTGAATCCGTTCAATCTTTGGTCAAGCGTTTTCCCCATCCGCCTCATTGGTTAGAGGAACTCCAGCAGGCGTTTTCTCGCCCAAATTTCACAAATGTTCAGATCGCACCTGTGGCGCAACTCCCCCCTGAGCGAGCAACACTAACTTTCCTCTATGGGATTAAACCCTTACTGAGCCATGCGATCGCTCGTTTAGACGCCGGAATTGGCGAATTAGAGAAACATTACCCCAATTTACCCTTTGATCGGCAGACTATTAAGGGACTTTTAGTTGCCAAGCTCCCTGATCAGTTGATTACAATGATCAGTCAAACCATGGTATTGGAACTGAATGTAGCTCGGTTACAAGGACAATTATCTGGGGAGACACCAACCGAACGATTGCACAATTTTATCCAAGACTTAGACAATCCAGAGCGAGCCATCGCCCTGCTGCAAGAGTATCCCGTTTTAGCCAGACAATTAGTCATTCACCTGGAACAATGGGTGGACGCCAGCTTAGAATTTTTAGACCGTCTCTGTTCAGATTGGCAGGACATTTGCCAGACGTTCACGCCCCAAACCCATCCAGGGATTTTAGTGCAAGTGCAACAAGGCGCGGGCGACACCCATCGCGGTGGGCGATCGGTCATGATCCTAAAATTTAGCTCCGGGTTTCAGGTGGTTTATAAGCCCAAATCCTTAGCTATTGATTGCCATTTTCAACAACTGCTTCAGTGGCTCAATCAACGCGGTCAGCATCCACCGTTTTTCACCTTAAACATCATCAACCGGGACACCTATGGATGGGTTGAATTCCTGTCTGCCTCCAGTTGTACCACGCCTGAACAAGTTGAGCGATTTTACTGGCACATGGGCGGTTATTTAGCACTATTCTACGTTTTAGAAGCAACAGATTTTCACTTAGAAAACCTGATTGCCGCTGGCGAACATCCTGTTCCCATCGACTTAGAAACCTTATTCCGTCCCGTGCGAAGCGCCCCCAATTCCCCAGCATCTGTATTGATTGCTAACCGGAAAATGGGTGAGTCTGTAATGGGAGTGGGACTATTACCCCAACGCACTAACATCCAAGAAGCCTCACCAGGAATTGATACCAGTGGAATCGGTGCCATTGGGGGTCAAACTCTACCCACTCAATCCCCTCAATTAACTGGGATAGGAACCGATGAAATGCGCGTGCGTCGCCAGCCAGGGAGGTTAAATAGAAGTAAAAATCGACCGACGTTGAATGGGGACGTGGTTAATGTTTTAGACTACCAAGAGGCAATAGAAACTGGATTTGCCACGATTTATCGATTACTTAAAGAACATCGAGAAGACTTCTGTTCTACATGGATGACAACATTTGCTCAGGACGAAATCCGAGTGGTTTTGCGGGATACTCGACTCTATGGATTATTATTACAAGAGAGTTTTCATCCCGATGTTTTACGGGATGCACTGGATCGCGATCGCCTCTTTGATCGCCTTTGGGTTGATGTCCCGAATCGCCCGTTTCTGGATCAGGTGATTCCCTGGGAGAAAAAAGCTTTATGGCGTGGCGATATTCCCTTGTTTTCAACCTCTGTCAATTCGTGTGATTTGTGGAGTGATGGTGAACGCATCACGAACTTTTTTGAGCAATCGGGAATCGAACGAGTAGAACGTCGAATTCGACAATTGAGTGAAACCGATTTAGACGAGCAACGTTGGTTTATTCGCACAGCTTTAACGGCGTTAAAACTGGAATCCCAAAACCCTGGGCATTCAAGTTATCATTTAGTGGAACCGGAAACGATTCCAGAGCCTCAACAATTGTGCAAACGCTTGTTACAAATAGCCGGGAACATTGCCTCACGATTGGAATCCCTTGCCCTGCACGATCATCATCAAGCCAGTTGGATTGGGTTAGTCTCCGTCAGTCCAGGATATTGGACGCTTAAACCGCTGAGTTGGGATTTATTTGCCGGAATTTCTGGGATGGCTCTATTTCTGGGTTACTTCGGGGCGATGACTCAAGCAGAACGCTATGAAACCTTAGCGCGAGATGCCCTATCTACGGTATTGCATCAGGTGGAGTTTGATCAAAATTTAATTCGTTCGATTGGGGGATTTAATGGTTGGGGTGGATTAATTTATACGGTCACTCATTTAGGCAGTTTATGGCAAAATCAGGACTTATATGATCGTGCCTTGAAATGGGTTAACCAACTGCCTAGGTTAATCGAACAAGACAAACAATTGGATATTGTTTCCGGTTCAGCCGGATGTATTATCGCCTTAATGAATCTTTATCGCTGTATTGGTAATGAAGACATTAAAGCTGTTGCTTTACAATGCGGTGAACGTCTTCTGGCTTGTGCCCAACCCATGGAACGAGGCATCGGTTGGGTAACCATTCCCCATAAAAAACCCCTGGGCGGATTTTCTCACGGTGCGGCGGGAATTGCTTTAGCCTTGTTAGAATTAGCAGCATTTACGGGAGAAGAACGCTACAAAAATGCGGCGGTGGCTGCTCTAGAATACGAGCGGAGTCTCTTTTCGGAACCTGATAAAAATTGGCGAAATAGATTACAGGAAGACGAAGACAATTTTGCCGTGGGATGGAGTCATGGTGCAACGGGAATAGGTTTGGCTCGCTGGAGAATGAGCGCCTATTTAGATGATCCAGAAATTTACTCAGAAATTGATGTCGCTTGGGAAACAACCCTGAATCGAGGCTTTGGTTACAATCATTCGTTATGCAACGGAGATTTAGGAAATCTAGAATTACTTTGGCGGGGAAATTCTGGAATAAAAGTGGAAAACGATTCTCAACATTTATGGCATAAACGTTATCTCCAGAAAACGGCTGCTGTTTTGGACAGCCTTGAACAGCAGGGGTGTTACTGTGGTGTATCTGGGGGAACAGAAGTTCTCGGTTTAATGAACGGTTTAGCCGGAATCGGTTATGGCTTACTGCGTTTGGTTCACCCCGATCGCGTTCCTTCAGTTTTAGTTCTCGATCCGCCTATTTCCCTGCATTCCCACGTCTAAGACAATGGAGTTAATTCGGTTTGAATAAAATTAAAGTTTCGCGACATGACTAATGAAATACCCAGTTGTACTCCAGCACAATGAAGAGGATTGTGGCGCCGCCTGTTTAGCCGCGATCGCTAAATATTATGGTCGGATTTTCTCGATTAATCGGGTTCGAGAAGTCGCGGGTACTGGACCATTGGGGACTACCTTACTCAACCTCAAACAAGGGGCAAAAGCCCTTCGATTCGATCCGAGAGGGGTGAAAGTTCCGATTGAACTCATTGATCAAAAAATAATTCCTTTACCCGGAATTATTCACTGGAACGGTAATCATTGGGTAGTGTTGTACGAACGCAAAGCAAGAAAATACGCGATTGCTGATCCAGCCATTGGGATTCGGTATTTATCGAAAAAAGAGTTGCTAACGGGGTGGACTAATGGAGCCATGCTTTTACTCCAACCGCGTCCAGAATTTCCCTCTCAACCGGATGATCGTCATAAAATTGGCAGTCTTCAACGTTTAAGTCAACGCTTCTGGGAAAAACGAGGTCTTTTGGCGGAAGTGTTGCTGATTAACGGGGTTTTTGGCTGTCTATCTCTCACCTCTCCATTTTTACTGCAAATTCTCACCGATGATGTCTTAATTCGCGGTGATGAGCAACTGCTCAATGGTGTGATTATCGCCGTCTTATTGTCGCACTTACTCCGGAGTAGTCTCCGATTTGTCCAGTCTCATTTAGTTGCCCATTTTGCCCAAGGTTTAGAGCTTAATTTAGTCCTGGAGTTTTGCCGTTCAATTCTCGGACTTCCTCTCGCGTATTACGAATCTCATCGCAGTGGTGAGGTGGCGAGTCGTTTGCGTGATATTCAAGCGGTTAATCAACTGATTTCTCAAGTGGGTATTTTACTTCCCAGTCAGTTGTTTATTGCCTTGGCATCTCTGGGATTTATGCTCGTTTATAGCCGAAAACTCTTGCTGGTGACGTTGGTGATTTCAGCAACCATGACGCTTTCAACGTTAGTGTTTCTTCCTCAACTGAAACAGAAAACCCACAGTCTTCTGGCGTTAACTGCCGAAAACCAAGGGATTTTAGTCGAAACGTTCAAGGGAGCGCTGGTTCTAAAAACTAAAAATGCGGTGCCTCAGTTTTGGGAAGAATTCCAATCTCGATTTGGACGACAGGCAAATTTGAATTTTAAACGATTTAAAATTGCGATTATTAATACGGTGTTTTCGGGGTTTGTTTTGTTGAGTGGTGAAGCGATTTTGCTCTGGTTTGGCGGTCAGTTGGTTTTTGCCAATCAAATGAGCATCGGACAATTAATTGCGTTTAATGCGCTGAATCGCAATTGTCTAAATTTCATCACCAGTGTTATCGATTTCGTCAACCAATTGGCGTTTACAGAAGCCGCTCTACAGCGGTTAAATGATGTGATTGATGCGACACCGGAGGAGCAAGAGAACCTGTTTAAACCCCAGGTTAGCTTGGCGAATAATGCTGAAATTGTTTGTAATAATTTAACTTTTCATCATCCCGGTCGAGTTGAGCTACTCAACGACTTCTCCCTAACCATTCCGGGGGGTAAAGCGATCGCTTTAATCGGGAAATCGGGTTGTGGGAAGAGTACGTTGGCAAAACTGTTGGCTGGGTTATATTTTCCGGACTCTGGCACAATTCGTATTGGCGATTACAATCTTGATGACTTGTCCTTGGATTGTCTCAGACGGCAAATTGTTTTGATTCCTCAAGAGGCTCATTTTTGGAGTCGTTCGATTATCGAAAATCTTAGTTTGGGCGATTTACCTGTCGGGTTTTCTGAGATTGTTCAAGCTTGCAAACTTGCTCAAGCTGATGAATTTATTAGTAAACTTCCTAATAAATCTAAGTCAGGTTCTCACCTAGATTTTATGACTCCGTGAGAAGGTTGGCTGGACATTCATCCGTTACCTAACTTTTCACGGGAAGTCTACAAACTATTGTAGAGACGCGCCATGGCGCGTCTGGGCGGGTTTAGTTACATCTGGGTGCAACCGAAAAGGTAGTCGTGAAACCCGCCCCTACAAACGTTGCGCCAGATACCGTGAAAAGTCAGATCAGTTACTTCCCCTGTTAACCACGGGATCAGGCTTGACTTGAGTATAGTACAAATGTAATTTAATTGCTTAAACAAACTTTACAATAAAAATGATAATCATTATCAAAATTTAGGTAATATAGTCTCGCGGCAAAAAAGCCGCTTCAATACTAGATCGATAGGAGGACAAAAATGTCTCACCCTGATATCATCCGTGCGTGGAAAGATGAAAACTACCGTGCCAGTTTGAGTGCCGAACAACTCAGCCTGTTGCCGGAAAACCCGGCGGGGTTGATTGAACTGAGCGATGAAGATATGTCGTCGCTCTCCGGTGGCTGCACCACCTGCACGGGGACGACTATAGACACGATTCACACTTGCTACCCAGGTTGCAAGATTTCGGTTGAATCTGATGTCTTGACCATTGCCTAGGCAACGATAAGTCGTGATCGCCCAGTGTTGATGGCTTAAAACGCCAGCCAAGGTGACTGAGTTGGATTTGGCTAATTTTCTCAAATTCACCTGTGGTGACGGTTTTAAGCCGTTGTGTATTGACCCGGAACCCTTTCTGGGTCTTTTCCTAGTTTACACTCCATGATTTCCGAAAGAATACTCAACCGTGACCAATCGGCAAACCTATCAACAGTTAAGAGTGCAGATTTTCTGCCTCCCATCAGCCCTTGGCTGAGTTGGGGCGGACTATGTTTAGTCGGCACAGTCGGTGCGGCGTTTACCCTAGCAGCTATTTTCACCTACAACGTCACCGTGAACGCCAGGGCGACAATTCGTCCTTCTGGTGAACGACGCCTCGTACAAGTGGCAACGGAAGGAACGGTTAAAACCATTGAAGTGAAGGAGAACCAGCCAGTTGAACAAGGGGACATTATTGCCACGATTGACGACTCCCGCCTCCAGACGCAAAAAAGTCAGCTTCATAGTAATATTCAACAAAACCAGCGTCAACTGACTCAAATCGATGCCCAGATAATGGCGCTTGATCGGCAGATTATTGCTGAACGCGATCGCACGAAAGGCACAGTTGCCTCAGCGCAAGCCGAATTCAGCCGCAGTCAACGGGAGTACCAAGATCAACAAATAACCGCAACAGCCCAAGTCCAAGAAGCCGAAGCCCATTTGAAGCAAGCGCAAGAAGAGTTACAACGAAGTGAGGCTGAGTTAAACGCCGCCCAAGCTCACTTAAACTCGACGGAAGCCGCGTTAAACGCCGCCAAAGCCAGACGCGATCGCTATCAGCCAATCGCCGAATCTGGGGCTCTTTCTCAGGATCAATTCCAGGAAGTTCAACTTGCTGTGACTCAACAAGAACAAGCCTTAGAAGCCCAACAAGCCACCATCCTGGCACAAAAGCAAGAGATTGAACGACTCTCATCGGGTGTAGATGCTGCCCAAGCTAGACGAAAAGGGGCATTAGCCGCACTCAACCCCAGTGAGGCAATGGTGACAATGGCGAAGGAGAAAATTGCCCAAGAACGCGCCACTGGGAAAGCCAGCCTATCTCGATTACACCAAGAACGAGAGCAGTTAATTCAACGTCGCGGGGAACTCTCGAACCAACTCAGTCGCAACCAGGATGAACTTCAGCAAATTGAAACAGAACTCCAAAACACGATGATCCGCGCCTCAGCCTCTGGTATTATTCAGCAACTGCATCTTCGCAACGTCCAACAAGTTGTCCGTGCCGGAGATGCGATCGCGCAAATTTCCCCCAGTGCAGCACCTTTGGTGATTAAAGCCTTAGTGTCATCTCAAAATATCAGCCAAGTCGAAATGGGTCAACGGGTGCAAATGCGCGTTTCTGCCTGTCCCTATCCGGACTACGGCACTCTCCCAGGTACAGTGACTGCCATTTCTCCAGACGTGACTACGCCCACCCTAACCCCACAGGCGATCGCAAGTTCCACTCAAGCCAGTACAACTTCTGCTACTCATGCTGTGTATCAA
Source organism: Coleofasciculus sp. E1-EBD-02 (assembly GCF_040218245.1). Taxonomy (NCBI): domain Bacteria; kingdom Bacillati; phylum Cyanobacteriota; class Cyanophyceae; order Coleofasciculales; family Coleofasciculaceae; genus Coleofasciculus; species Coleofasciculus sp. E1-EBD-02. The sequence goes on from NZ_JAVJQN010000157.1 coordinate 31,619, forward strand.
GTCACGATTCAGCCAGGAATGTTTCAGTTGAGTGAGGGTGAACGCCCTTGTGTCATTCAATCGGGTATGGAAGGCAGAGCCGATATTATCGCCACAGAAGAAACCGTTCTCAACTTGATTCTCACCAAAGCTCGGTTACTCTCGAATTTGTAATCCGCCAGCGATCAGCGGTTTATCCGCTACTTACCTTTTTTTACCTCCGACAAAATTTTCATCTGCGATTATAATGATTATCATTATCAAAGAATGAGCGTTGCCGAAGTCAAACGTGCGATCAATCCAGCAAAGGAGACTAACCCATGCCAAATTATCGCCATCTAGTTACAACAATCCTGGCTTTAGGAATCGTGTCTTTAGTCGGCTGTGGACAGACTCAAACGAATGAAACAACCGAATCCGCCCAATCTCCTGACTCTAACGTCTCAGAGAACCAGCTTGATGTGGTTGTGAGTATTCCACCGCAAAAATATTTTGTCGAACGGATTGGTGATGAATATGTCAATGTCACCGTAATGTTACCGCCTAGTGCTAGTCCAGCCACCTATGAACCCAAACCCCAGCAGCTACAAAATTTAGCTGATGCAGAGTCGTATGTCCGCATCCAGGTTCCTTTTGAGAATGCCTGGTGGGAGCGCATTCGTTCTGGGAATCCGGAGATGAAAGTTGTGGATTTGACAGAAGGAGTTAACCGAATGCCTATGGCGGTGGAACATTCCCATCCCGGAGAAGAACACCATCACCACCGTGACGCCGACGAACACCAGCATGATCAGGAGGCTAGTTCTCAACCCGAAACCGTAGCCAATCCCGATCCCCACATTTGGCTATCACCCCCCCTGGTTAAAGAACAAGCACAAACCATTTATGCAGCCCTTGTCGAACTTGACCCCAGCCGTCAACCGATTTATCAAGATAACCTAAATGCCTTTATTGCTGACCTAGAGCAACTGGATCAAGACATTAAACAAACCCTTTCTGGGGTTGAGAATCGAACCTTCATGGTTTTCCATCCGGCTTGGGGCTACTTTGCTCGTGCTTACAATTTGGAAATGGTTCCCATTGAAGTCGGTGGCAATGAACCCAGTGCGGCAGAGATGTCCAAGCTGATTTCTAAAGCCAAGGCAGACAATATTCAAGTCATTTTTGCTCAACCTCAATTTAGCACCAAAGACGCTAAAACAATTGCCAATGAAATTGGTGGAGAGGTAATTTTACTCGATCCACTGGCTGAAGACTGGATGAGCAATATGAGCAAAGTGTCTAACACATTTAAAGATGTTCTGGGTGATCCAACCGCCCTGTTAGTTGTCACCCCTCACCTTATGGCTGTGATTAGCAAATAAGTAGGTGGACACAATTAAAGTTAACGGTTGAGATTCGGGAACAGGGAACAGGGGACAGTAAGGGTTTGAGGGTACTTTACAAAAACTAATGAGCTATCATTTTGGAACACTCAACTACATCTGAAGTCGTGATTACGATCGAAAACCTTTGGGCAGGATACGGTAAAGAACCGATTTTGCACGACATCAATCTTTCGGTCAATAAATTGGACTATATCGGTATCATTGGTTCAAATGGAGGCGGCAAGACCACCCTATTCAAGGTACTATTGGGATTATTGTCACCTCAACAGGGACGGGTAAGAATTCTCGGACATTCGATTCAGCAAGGTCGTCGTTATATCGGTTATGTTCCACAGGTTATGACATTTGACCGCAGTTTCCCCATTAATGTTTGGGATGTTGTGCGGATGGGACGTTTGGGCAAAGGTCGTTTATTGAGACATTTTAATCGGAAGGATGATGAGAAGGTAGAACAGGCATTACAACAGGTAGACTTGCTAGATTTAAAAGATCGCCCGGTGAGTGAGCTTTCTGGCGGGGAATGCCAACGAGTCTATATTGCTCGGGCGTTAGCAACAGAACCTCAGATTCTACTGCTTGATGAACCCACAACCAGTCTAGACCGTCAATCCTCTACAGCCATCTATGAATTGCTGCGGCAACTGAATGAATATGTGACAATTTTGATGATTTCCCATGATCTTGGCATGGTATCCTCTTACGTTAAAACAATCGGTTATTTGAACCAACGGCTGTATTACCAGGGTGACAGTCAGGTGACGAATGAAATGCTAGAACAGACCTACGGAGAATCAGTAGAACCGGTGAGTCACAATCGGTTTGTGTCGCGAATCCGTCAAAATTGACCTAAATCAAAATCTGAATAGCCGAGACACAAGGAAATAATTTTGATTTCGCTTATGATGGAAGTTATACAGCAAGAATTTATGCAAAATGCCCTATTAGCGGGGCTATTGATTAGCATTGCCAGTGGCATTATTGGCAGCTTTGTGGTGGTCAATCGAATTGTGTTTATCGCTGGAGGCATTGCCCACGCTGCTTATGGGGGTGTGGGTATGGGATTTTTCTTGGGATTTAATCCAGTGCTAGGGGCAAGCGCCTTCAGTCTGATGGCGGCGTTGATCATGGGCTGGGTGCAGCGTAAAACTCAGTTGCGACAAGATACTGTCATTGGTATGTTATGGGCAATTGGTATGGCAATTGGGGTAATTTTTGTTGATTTGACACCGGGCTATACGGCAAATCTAAGGAGTTATTTATTTGGTAGTATTCTCTCGGTTCCTAGACGCGATCTCTGGATTATGCTGGCGCTAAATATAATGATCGTCATTTTGGTCGCGCTGTTTTACAAAGAGTTATTGGCGATCTCCTTTGACGAAACCTTTGCCACGGTGCGGAATGTACCCGTGAATGCGCTTTACCTGATGCTGATGGGAATTATTGCGCTGACGGTGGTGATGCTGATGCAGGTGGTGGGGGTAATTTTACTGATTGCCTTGCTGTCTATGCCTGCCGCGATCGCGAATCTGTATGTCAAGGACTTGAAGAAAATGATGCTACTGGCTAGCTTGCTGTGTATGGTCTTTACCACAGCCGGATTGTGGCTTTCCTACGTCCTCAATTTTACCTCTGGTGCCACGATCGTGCTGTGCGCCGCGATCGCTTATCTTGCCAGTTTGGGCATCAATTTTCTCCGGCGATACCGCCAAAGGGAGACAAGATTGTTTCAGTAGAGTCTTTCCCGTTTAATTTGTTAGGTTTGAGTTTATTTATGTTAGACACCGCCAGCTTACCTCAAAAACTACCGGTAACTGTCATTACCGGCTTCCTGGGCAGCGGTAAAACAACGCTGTTGAACTATATCTTGCAAAATTTAGAAAATTATAAAGTTGCTGTTTTAGTCAACGAATTTGGCGATATCAACATTGACAGCCAGTTCTTGATCACTGTTGAAGAAGACATGATTGAACGTACCAAGTAATGGCAATAAAAGTCTACAAACTCTTTGTCAATTAACCATCAATAAGCCGATGTCTTTATCCACGTCAATCCCCTATATATTTCCCACCCGTCTGCATGTTGTGTATCCCCAAAAAGCGTTTAATCGCAAAGATTTGCTATCTCTGGGTTCAGACTATCTGTGGAAAATTGAACAAGGTATCGTGCGATCGCTAACTTGGAATGAAGAGGGTCAACTGGTTACCCTTGGCTTTTGGAGTCCGGGAGATGTAGTGGGACGACGGTTATCTCGGATCAAGCCTTACCAGGTGGTTTGTTTGACTCGAGTACAGGCAAGTCAAATCCCTTTAGAGAGTCAATCGTTACCAGAGGCGTTACTGATTCATGCTTGGAAAAGCGAAGAACTATTGAATATTCTACATCAGCACTCTGCCTATGCCCGCCTGCTGCATCTGTTAGAATGGCTATCCTGTCAATTTGGACAAACAGTTCCTCAGGGTAAATTGCTGAACTTTCACCTGACTCATCAGGATATTGCCGAAACGATTGGGACTACTCGGGTAACCGTAACTCGCCTAATCAATCGGTTGGAACAGGAAGGGAGGATTGTGCGATCGCGTCGAAATCTCATCCTCACCACTGGTGAACATTCTCAGTACAATGGTACTGAAAATTTGCATTTGAAAGCATCAAAACCTTGATCTAGCGTAGGGTGGGCACTGCCCACCTGTCAATGGCTGAAGCAGGTCAAGTAACACTTCCACAAGAGGTTTTGGATAGCTTACAGGTGATGTGTTTTGAGTGTTCGCAACAGCCCTATCCTTTGTAGTGGTCAATTGACATCATGCATGGATGAATTTAATCGAGATCAAGTTCCTCTATGTAGCCTGAATCCAGGCTTTTCGGTTAAAATGAGAATGATTATTATTTTTATTCTTGGATTATGGTCAGTCAATTAACTCAGTCTCTGTCTGAGAACAGTCCTCACCAAGATGACCCAAAAAAACTAGAGCGAATTCGCCACACCTGCGCTCACATCTTGGCAATGGCAGTGCAAACTCTCCTCCCACAGACAAAAGTAACGATTGGACCCACCACAGACACCGGATTTTACTACGACTTTGATCGCCAGCAACCCTTTACCCCAGATGACTTGAGCCGCATTGAAGCCAAAATGCGGCAGATTATCAAAGCCAACTTACCAATTATCCGCGAAGTTGTAGATCGGGAAGAGATTCGTGCGGAAATTGAGCAGTTAGGGGAACCCTACAAGCTGGAAATCCTCGACTTTATTCCCGAAGGAGAAACCATTACCCGCTACTTCATCGGTAACCCAGATTGCGGCAGAGGGTCAACCGATACAATCCAGCCAGAACCTTCTCTATTTGAACAAATGACGCTACCCCCAGATGAATACTGGTGGGATTTGTGTTCTGGTCCTCACGTCAACCTCACTGGAGAAATCAATCCCGATGCTTTTGTCTTAGAAACTGTTGCGGGTGCTTACTGGCGAGGAGATGAAACCAAACCTCAGTTGCAACGTATCTATGGTACAGCTTGGGAAACACCCGAACAACTCTCGGCTTACCTTCAACAAAAAGAAGAAGCCAAGCGACGCGACCATAGAAAAATTGGTCAAGACCTCAAACTCTTTAGTATCCAAGACGATGCTGGCGGTGGCTTAGTTTTTTGGCATCCGCGTGGCGCAGCGATACGTAACATTATCGAAGATTACTGGAAAAAAGCTCACCTAGCAGCGGGTTATCAACTCCTTTACACACCCCATATCGCCAATCTGGAACTGTGGAAAACATCGGGTCATTTGGATTTTTATCGAGAGAATATGTTTGACTCGATGGATATTGAACAACAGGCTTATCAAATTAAGCCGATGAACTGTCCCTTTCACGTTCTAACCTATAAGCACGACCTGCATTCTTACCGCGAGTTTCCCTTACGCTTTGCTGAATTAGGAACAGTTTATCGCTACGAACGCTCAGGCGTTATGCATGGTTTGATGCGTGTCCGAGGATTCACCCAAGATGATGCTCATATTTTCTGCTTACCCAATCAGATTGCCGATGAAATCATTGGGGTATTAAATCTAACCGAGCAAATTTTATCAGATTTTGGCTTTACAGATTATGAGGTGAATTTGTCCACTCGTCCGGCTAAATCTGTTGGCACCGATGAAGTTTGGGAGTTAGCGACAACAGCTTTAAAACAAGCTTTAGCTGCCAAAAGTTGGACTTATATTGAAGATGTAGGGGGTGGCGCGTTCTATGGTCCCAAGATTGACCTTAAGATTCGAGATGCCATTGGTCGTTTGTGGCAATGTTCGACAATTCAGGTCGATTTCAATTTACCCGATCGCTTCAATATGGAATATGTCGCTGCGGATGGAACTCGCCAACAACCGATTATGATTCACCGAGCAATCTTTGGCTCGTTGGAACGCTTTTTCGGGATTTTAATTGAGAATTATGCAGGTGATTTCCCTTTGTGGTTAGCCCCCATTCAGGTGCGTCTGTTACCCGTGAGCGATGCTCAACGGGAGTATACAGAATCAGTTGCCACCACTGTTAAAAAAATTGGGTATCGGGTTGAGATTGACCGCAGTGGAGAGCGTTTGGGTAAGCAAATTCGCAATGCAGAGTTAGAAAAAATTCCCGTTGTTGCTGTAGTCGGTAAACGGGAAGTAGAAAATCAAACTCTGAGTGTACGGACAAGAAAGGAGGGAGAGTTAGGAACGCTAACTTTAGCTGAGTTGCAAGCTTGTTTGCAAGGAGTGATTGAAGAGAAATCAACGCTTTAATCTGTCAAGTTGGAGAAAATAATTTAGGTCTGACCGTACAGAAACAGGTAACTGCTTTCTAGTTAATAGCTGTAATGAATTCTTCTAAAATCTTGGATGTAGTTATTGTCGGTGCGGGTGCGGCGGGGGTCGGTTGTGGGGTCGTTCTCAAAGATTTAGGACTCCATGATTTTATCCTATTAGAGCGCCATGAAGTGGGAGCATCTTTTAATCGCTGGCCCGCACAAATGCGATTTATTACCCCGTCGTTTCCCAGTCACGGCTTTGGGTTACTCGACCTGAATGCAGTAGCTCTAAATACCTCCCCAGCTCTATCTTTTCGACAAGAACACCTAACGGGTAAAGAGTATGCCCTCTATTTACAAACGGTTGTCGAGCATTTTCAGCTTCCGGTAAAAACAGGCATTGAGGTTCGCGACATTGAACCGCAACCTGGAGAAAAAGGGTTTATCCTCAAAACTTCCCAAGGCGATGTTCAAAGCCGCTTTGTCATTTGGGCGGCGGGAGAATTTCAGTATCCGCGCCTCGATCCCTTTCCCGGTGCCGATTTGTGCATTCAAAATACTCAGGTACGCTCCTGGGACGAGATACAGGGAGAGGAGGTTATTGTGATTGGCGGTTATGAAAGTGGAATGGATGCTGCCACCAATTTAGTTGCCTTGGGAAAACGAGTGGGAGTAATCGATCGCGCAAAAAGTTGGGCATCCGATAACCCCGATCCGAGCATCTCTTTGTCCCCTTACACAGTACAGCGCTTGGAGTTTGTCTATGGGACAGGTCGCCTTGAACTGATTGGGAATACTGACATTGTGGGAGTCAAGCGCGACGCCAACGGTTATGCTGTCGTCGGGGCGCAAGGTAATGAGAGTGTTCAGTATCGCCAGTGGATGAGTCCCACGCCTCCTATTCTGTGTACGGGTTTTAAGGGCAGTCTCAGTACCATAGCCCACTTGTTTCATTGGTCAGACGGACATACTGTGCTGAGTGAATGCGATGAATCGACCCGGACTCCAGGGTTATTCGTCGTTGGACCTTCTGTGCGTCACGGGGATGTGATTTTCTGTTTTATCTATAAATTCCGGCAGCGGTTTGCGGTGGTGGCTGATGCGATCGCACAGCGTTTGGGTTTAGATCCCTTACTTTTGCAGGTTTACCGCGAACAGGGTTTATTTCTTGATGATCTTTCCTGCTGTAGCAATGACTGTGTTTGTTAATAGTTGAGTTCTTTTATAGACAGATAGCGATGAACCAAGTTACTGGACAACTCTCTACCCACACTGCCGTCGTTGCGATCGGTAAAGAAAGCGTGGGAAAATCCCAGTTAATTGCCTCTCTTACCCAAAAGCCAGCCTATAGCTCGAATTTTCGGGGTACTACCGTGGCTTGTGAAACCTATCGGGACGGCGATCGCACCTTTGTCGATACGCCTGGGATTTTGCGCCAGTCTGATAGCGTGACGACGGCAACCGTGCTGAACCGTTTGCCAGAATCAGATACCGTGCTGCTTGTGGTGCAAGCTACTCATATCGACGAGGATTTAGCGGAGTTACTCCCATTGGTTCAAGGCAAGCGGGGAGTCGTAGCTGTTACCTTTTGGGATAAGGTACGAGCTACAGTGGAAGCCATGGAAGTGCTCAAACGTCTCCGCCAGAGTTCCGGGATTGGTTTCATCCCTGTGGATGCCCGTCATCTGAGTGCGAGCGATCGCGTCCAGCTTCTAGAGGCTCTTTCATCTCCCGGAACCTTTACCCAAGAATTTAAACCAGAACCCATTGGCTGGTGGATCGAGCCATCACCAACCGTATTGGAACACCGCTCCTGGGGACTCGTTGCAGCAATTTTGCTGCTTTTATTGCCTGCCATCATCGCCGTTGGAACAGCCAACGCCTTGGCTGGATTCGTTGAGCCATTAGTACAAGGGTTAACTAAGCCTTTAGTCGAACAACTCAACCCGTTGCCGTCCCTGTTGCGAGAAATTCTTGTGGGTCGATATGGACTGGTGACGATGGGTCCGTTGTTGTTCGTTTGGGCTGTTCCTACGGTTGTACTGTATGCTCTGTTTCTTGGTGCTTACAAAGCAAGTGGTTTGATCGATCGCATCACGGTGGCAATACACCCGTTAATACTTCCCTTTGGATTAACGGGGCGAGACTTGGTGCGGGTGATTATGGGATTTGGTTGCAATGTCCCCGCCGTAATTAACACTAGGGCTTGTTCGAGTTGTTCGCGAGGGACTTGTATTTCTGCGATCGCATTTGGTTCCGCTTGTTCCTACCAGTTCGGGGCAACCCTCGGCGTATTTGCGGCGGCTCAACTGCCTTATCTGGTTATTCCTTATTTACTCTATCTGACAGTAACAACCTTAATTTACACCCGACTGACAGCACCCAAAAAAGCGCGATCGCCGTTAAATAAGTTGCTCGTTCAAGGGCGTAGCTTCCTGGAATTTCCCCACCCGATCGCCATCTGGCGCGAAGCCCGCAGTACTCTATTTCAATTCTTTCTCCAGGCAATCCCCATCTTCTTGGGAATTACAATTATTGCGTCGCTACTCGACTGGCTAGGTGTTCTCTCTTTATTGTCGGGTGTTCTTCGCCCTGTGATGGGATTGTTTCGCCTTCCGGCTGAAGCGGCTTTACCTGTAGTGTTTGCCTCTATTCGCAAGGATGGCATTTTGCTATTTACCGAACCGAATGTAGTGGGTGCTTTAACCCCCTTGCAGATTCTCACAGCCGTCTATCTGGCAGGTGTAATTCTGCCTTGCCTTGTCACCCTCCTAACCATTGTGCGCGAGGTATCTTGGCGCTTTGCCCTGAAGCTTTTGAGCCAGCAAGTTGTGGCAGGCGTTAGCTTTTCGCTGCTTCTGGCTTGGGGCAGCGCCCTATTTGAGCATTTAATGACAACGTTGCTGATATGTGTAATTAACCCACTTCAATGACAACGTTGCTGATATGTGTAATTAACGTCCGTTCATCTTGAGTCACAATTTTGACGTAGCCACTGGCAATACAGTACTCAACCGAAGCATCTTCAATGGTTTGTGTGGGAGTAATCATCGATACTTTGGCGTTCTCAATGTAATTCGTTGCATAGTGCTGAATTGTTGTCATCGCTTTTACCTCCTGATTGAAAATTGGTTTACTTTTTCAAGTCATTCACTGTCAACCTTTATAGCATTGTCCTGTTAGCGCCATGCTTTGAGAAATGGATAAGTATAGTTCGTTGGGTTACCCGGTTCAGTTTGAAACTCAAAGTTCATAATTTTCCAACGAGGTTCTGTATGTTGGTCTGAGCTAAATTCCACTGGCACTCCATACAATCGTTGCTTCACAAAATAAAACTGCCTAAACCAGTCAGCATGATGTTCTAAGCTGTTGCCAAGCATCTCTTTATACCGTTGAGCAACAATCACCTGGGTTGCTCGATATCCATTTCGATAAAGGTGTTCAAGCGCCTCAGCGATTTCAAAGCGTAGGGTATCGGGATGAATATGCTGACGATACCATTGACCTTCCCATTGATGCCAAAATCGCCCCGACTGAACATGAACTAATTTCCCTGTATTGGGGTTGGCTTCAAAAGCTCCATGCTCAGGGCAAACGTAAGAGTCTGTGAGTAACAAGGCTGGAATTGGTTGATGGCACTGAGGACATCGAATCTCTGTGCCGAATATGGGGTAGTCCGAAAGGATAGGAGTCATACCAAGTGTCATCACAAAAATTGTTCCTTTCCACTAGAGAGTTCAAAAACGATGCCAACGGGTTTGTCCGTTGGGCTGATCAATCAAGGTAATGCCTGCTGCTTGCAGTTGATTACGGATGCGATCGCTCTCGACATAGCGTTTTTCTTGGCGTGCTTGGTGCCGTTGTTGCAGTAGTGATTCAATCCAATTCACATTAATCTCTGGTACAGGTAAGGTTTCGGGTTGAACCTCTAAACCAAACACCCCAGCAAGCTGTATCAACGTCTGCGATAAAGCACGTAACTGCACATCCTCAAGTTCCTGAGACCCTTGATGGCAACGCTGATTAAACTCTCGTTTTAGGGATTTTGCCAACTCAAACAACACCGCTAATCCAGCCGCCGTATTAAAGTCATCATCCATTGCCGCTTGAAAACGGGCGATCACCTGTGAGTCCAATTCATCAAGAATCGCAGCTTGTGGCGATAGATTGCATTTAGCCAAGTCTAAATTCAGCGCATCTTTGAGGGTTTGCCAGCCATGAACAGCGGCGGTAATGGCTGATGCCGTAAAATCTAAGGGCTTACGATAATGAGCTTGCAAAACGAATAGCCTGACAACCATTGGGTCGATCGGCTGCGGATACTCTGACCATTTACCGTCTAACAAATCTCGAATGGTGGTAAAGTTGCCTAAGGATTTAGACATCTTCTCCCCATTCACGGTCACCATGCCATTGTGTAGCCAGTATCGAGCCAAGGGCTTACCTGTTAGCACTTCTGATTGAGCGATTTCATTTTCATGGTGGGGAAACACCAAATCCCCCCCACCGCCATGAATATCAATCGTCTCACCCAATCGGGCACGAATCATTGCCGAGCATTCAATATGCCACCCAGGTCGTCCTTTGCCCCAAAGAGAATCCCAAGCAGGCTCCCCTGGTTTGGCAGATTTCCACAGTGCAAAATCAAAAGGGTCTTGTTTTTTGCCCTCTGGTTCGCCTGGGTCAATGCGTCCACCTGCCCCAGCTTGCATCTGCTCTCTTTTTCGTCCAGAGAGTTTGCCATACCCGGAAAACTGCTGCACGTTGTAGTAAACATCACCATCCACGGCGTAAGCATAGCCTTTCCTTTCCAGTGCTTGGATAAGATGAACAATCGCTGGGATATGTTGGGTGACTCGGGGATACTCATCCGCATCCATGACGTTCAACCGCCGAATATCCTCAAAGTATATATTGATGTAGCGATCGGCAATTTCTGGCATCGAGCTGCCTTCAACTCTAGCCCGATTCAAAATTTTGTCATCAATATCGGTAAAGTTCTGCACATACCGTACTTGATAACCCCGCCATTGTAAATAACGCCGCATTACATCCCAGCCGATATAAGACCGGGCATGACCCAAATGGCAATAGTCGTACACTGTTACCCCACAGCAATACATCGTGACTTTACCGGGTTCAATCGTTGTGAACGGCTCTTTTTGGCGAGTCAATGTGTTGTATAAAGTGAGGCTCATGGCAAATTTTGGATTGTCAAGGTTTGGATCAAGTATCCCCGTAGCATTTAGAATGATAATCACTCTCATTTTAACATGACTATGTACAACATTCCTGCCCCACCAACCCCCTGGTCACAGCAACTCGCTGAGCCAACCCTAGATGCCACCGTCTATATCCACCCTCTGACCAACGTGATTGGAGATGTGCGGATTGGAGAGCAGGTTCACATTGCTCCCGGTGTTTCGATTCGAGCCGACGAAGGAATGCCGTTTTATATTGGTGCGAATGTGAACATTCAAGATGGAGCGGTGATTCATGGATTGGAACAGGGACGAGTCATCGGGGATGATGGACAGCTTTACTCCGTGTGGATTAGCGATAACGCTTCGATTACGCACATGGCTTTAATTCACGGTCCGGCTTACGTGGGAAACGGTTGCTTTATTGGCTTCCGATCAACTGTGTTTAACGCTCGTATTGGGGATGGTTGTATCGTTATGTCCCATGCAGTGACATCCTCCTACACCGAATCAAAGATTACGGTGTAGGCTTCCTTTGTCGCAGCCTTACGACTGCGCTTGGGGCATTTTATAGTGGGGAATATGTCCAGCCCCACTCTCTTGATGTTAATCGCAGCGTTCCAATCTCTGTCTAGAATTAATCCGCATAGACACTCGTGTATTCGGACTGACAAATCTTTTTTAACTAGACGATTACAACAAGAGCATATTTGGCTTGTATTTTGGGGTTTAACTTTCACCACCGTCTTACCAGCTTTTGCAGCTTTGTAAGCAAGAATTGACAAGAATTGACTCCAACCAGCATCATTGATTGATTTGTTTAAACCTGACTTGGCACTCTGCCCATTTGGTAAATATTTTCCATCTTCATCCTGCTTGGGTTTATTTTTCTGTGATAAGTTAGCGGACTTGATATCCTCAACAAAAAATACTTGTTCGTCCCGGCTCACCAGCCGCGTTGCTGATTCATAATGGAACTGCTTACGCTTCCGTTGTAACTTCTGATGGTGTTTAGCTATCTTTTTCGCCAATTTTCGTCGCGATGCCGACTTGTGAGGTTTCTTGTCTTTGCGGTTTTGAAGCTTGGCTAATTTGTCTTCGGACTTGCGATAGTGTTGTTGAATAGCTTCTACGGTTCCATCAGATGCCGTCCAAAACTTCTCTAAACCTACATCAATTCCAATAGAATTATCCTCAGTCGCCTCTATCTCTGGCGACGTTAAACTTGGAACCGATTTATCTTCAAGTGTTAGTGTTATGTACCAACCATCTGCTTTCCGAGAAATTAGCGCTGCTTTAATAGTGAACCCTGAAGGGATTGAACGGTGATAAATACAGCGTACCTGACCAATCTTAGGTAGATTGATGTCAGCTATGTCTCGTCTGGCTTCTCCGTTCTTGCGCTTATGAGGATTGGTAATAACTGTAAGGCAATCCGCCTTAAGTTGAGGGAAAGAGAATGTTCTGTACCGCTTAACAGACTTGAATCTAGGTTTACCACTCCGTCGCCGTTTGAAATCACCTTTTAGGAAGCGATTGAACGTATCCTCTACTCTCTTGATTGCCTCCTGAATAACTTGAGAGTGAACGCCATCATATAGGTGATGATGAGACTCTCTTGACCAATGAGTCGCCCGTTTTTGGCTATAGTATGATGGCTGCTCTTTTAGCTCTGGCAGATGGGTGACAAGGATTGAGCAAGCATTGACAGGGGAACGATTACAGTTCCACCAGTTAAACCGTTCCTCTAGCATCAAATTGTGTATTCGGCATAATTTATACAGCCATTCATTTAATTGAACTGACTGTTGCTTGTTGGGAACAATTCGATACTGGTAATTCAGTTTAAATGTGTCTTTGCTTCGCTTCAAAATTATCACCTCCCTACACTATAATAGCAGGGTTGGTTAAATTGTTGATTGAGGGGGATAAATCCCTCCACTGGCAATTCATCTCAACGCCAAATCGAAGATTATGGCGTGAGGCTTCTTGCCGAGTCAGCTAAATCGGTTTTGTTGAGTAAGATGATGTCGCCGTAAATCAATATGAGGGCGATCGCAAAACTCTACTTCTCTATCCCTCGCAGCAAATCCATCGACAACCCATCATACCTGCTGCATCTCCCGCCATGACTGGGAAAGCACTTTCCCCGCTGACTTGGCAAAAATAAACGTTAACAACAAACCCACCGCTAAATCTGGCAGAAGCGAATGAGTCAGAGAAACTAACGCTGCCGCTACTAGAACTGATGTATTGGCAATGATGTCATTGCGAGAACACAACCAAACAGAAGACATATTGAGATTGTCGTTGCGATGACGAGTCAACAACAACAGACACAGCAAATTAGCCAGTAACGCTACAACTCCAACGATTCCCATCGTCGATGCTTCTGGACTTGCGCCCATGAATAGTTGATAAGTGGCTCTCGCAAACACCGCGATCGCAAACAAAAACATGATCAGTCCTTTCAGGAAGGCTGCCCCAGCCTGCGCTTTTATGCTCTTATTAATGACATACAAACTGCTGGCATAAACCAGCGCATCACCCAGCATATCCAGCGAATCCCCAGTTAAAGACAGAGAATCTGATCGAATACCCGCCCCAAACTCGATAGCGCACTGATAATCACATTTGTATCAAAAACGTAGCGCACTTCATTCCTCATTCAAAATTGAGTTCAAAATTTCTGGGGTTAACCCTCGTGCTTGAGCATTCCGACTAATATCACTCATCACTTCCTCCAGAGGTTTTTTGTGTCGAGTTGCATCACTAAGTTTAAGGCTGAGTAATGCTTCCAGTTTACGACGCTGCTCTTCAGAGGCTGTCTCAAAAATACGGGCGACCTCAGCATTAACGCGAATTGTGATCGTTTTGGTTTCCATAGCGGTTATTTAGTCTATAGACGATTTTACCAGGGTTTGCTGCTCAACTACCAGGCTTCATTCAAGATTACGCGATCGCTCCACCAATTCCTGCACAAAGGCTTGATGGATTGGGGCAGCAATCCCAGCTTGCAGCCCATTCAGCACCTCCATCATTCTGCCCTCTAATAAGGCTGGCACGTTCAGCCACAATCCGGGAAACACGCTACTGCGAATCATGCCATCGGCATCCGGTTCAATTAAGACAAATTCCTCTGCTTGCAACCGAAACCAACTGAGGTGGTTCTCAAAGGTTGACCACACCAAATATTCCTGTACCCCATTGCGTCGATAGGCATTCCGCTTGACTCCTAAATCAATTGCCGCACTGCTTGTGGCAATTTCAGCCACTAATTCTGGTGTCCCTTCGATATAGCCATCCTCGCTAATCGTTGAGTTACCGCCAACTTCAATTCGCATCAGGGCATCCGGTTGCGGTTCATTGTCCATATCTAGCCGGGTTGTAGCGTTATCCGATCCGCTAACACCCGGAGTTGCTGTGCAATACACCCCCAGCCAGGTAATTAAATTAAAGTGAGGATTACCATGAAAGACTCTAACTGGGGATGCCACGTAAACCACTCCTTCAATCAATTCAGCTTTAAATTTTTCCGGGGTCGCCTCATAGCGGCGCTCAAACTCAGCACGAGTCAAGCGATCGCCACTTTCCAGGGGGGGAATTGGGATGGAACGAGCAGGCTGCTGCAACACCATAATCAAAAATCAAAGTTTAGAGGATGAAGGAGATGGTTGGTATCCATTTTACAAGATAGCGATGGTGCAGGCTCCCCCGTCTTTTATACAGACTCAAACGGTCAAACTGTCCCAGAAGACAAAGAAAAAGGCGATCGCATTCCCGTTGCCTCTGAGATTGCTCAACAGGTTGGTATGGATGACTATCAAGCTGAGTTACTTCCCGAAGATAAACTTCAAGCAATTTACAACCTTCGCCACCAAGGAACGGTAGGCATGGTTGGAGACGGCATTAACGATACTCCCGCCCTGGCTGCGGCAGATGTCAGTTTTGCCGTCGGCAACATTGTCATATTGCCTTGCATAGCGCGATCGCACAAGGGATTCTCGGTTATTTCAACCAAAACCTTGCTGGATGAAAGCATCCCCTTGACAAGTGGCTGGGAAATCTAGCAAATGAAATCGATCTAGTCGCCGGGGTTATAATTATTTCAATAGAACCCAGACTATCCAGCCCTGAGAGGTGTCTATGCTACTGCAAAACTTAAAGGAAGAAGCTGTCAAGTTATCACCGAGCGATCGGCTTGCGCTGGTTAGTGCCATCATTGAATCCTTGCAGAATACCCCAATTGCCAAGCCTGGTCGTTCTAGTGCAATTCGACGAATGCGTGGCTTATTCAAAACAGACCAACCCGCACCAACCGACCAAGAAGTAGCGGCGATGTTGGAAGAGCGTCGGGTGGAGAAATATCTTCAGTGAACGTTTTAGTTGACACCAATATTCTCCTAGATTTTCTATTACAAAGAGAGCCATTTTTCCACGATGCAGAGCGACTGTTTCAGGCGATCGATTCTGGTCAGATCGTTGGGTATGCCACAGCTACAACGCTCACAGACATTTTTTACATTGAACCATAATTATCAACAGGATTAATCGTTTATTTCAGATCTTAACTTGCTATGCACTCTGCTAATTCTTGTCGAATCCACTCTGCATTTAAATTTCGTCCAATGAAAACGAGTTGATTCCAACGAGGAGGGTGAGAACGTTCACTTTTTATATCACATCGCTTACCACTTAATTGAAACAGATGACGTAACTGACTTCCCTGAAACCAGAGAATGCCCTTCCCCCGATAAACGTTGGTGGGTAGATTATCGACAAAGGTTTGAAATTTGGGCAGATTTAAGGCGCGATCGCTCTCAAATGAGACTGCCATAAACTGATCATGTTCCAGATGGTGAGACTGATGATCATGAGCCAAATGATGCTCGGCTGATGCTGCACTTTTATAGGTGCTAGGCTCATTAAGGTTCACATTCAAAATCAGTGGCAATGACACCTGTCCATACTGGGTTTGGAGGACTCTAGCTCCAGGTTTAAGGGAACGAATATAGTCCTCTAGTTGATTAATTCGTTTTGGCGCAACTAAATCGGTTTTGTTCAACAGAATAATATCAGCAAAAATGAGTTGATTCCGTGCCGCTTCACTGTCATAGTGATTCGGCGTTAACGACTCCGCATCAACAACTGTCAATATGGAATCAATGTGAGTAACGGTTTGTAATTCTGTGGTGATAAAACTCAGCATAATTGGCAACGGATCTGCCACCCCTGTGGTTTCAACCAGGATGTAATCCACCGGAACATCACGGTGAATTAACGCATCAACCGTATCAACGAGATTTTCATTAATCGTGCAGCAAATGCAACCATTACTCAGTTGCACCATATTTTCATCAATCGATACCAAGAGTTTGGAATCGATATCAATGTCACCAAATTCATTAACAATAACGGCTATCTTCAAATCCTGACGATTATGCAAAATATAATTGAGCAGCGTAGTTTTGCCGCTTCCCAAAAAACCCGTGATAATGGTAACAGGTATTCCCCGCCCAGAAGCGGTGAAAGATGTGGGACGAACTTGTTTGACACTAGGGGTCATAAAATTCCTCCGGTTGAGTAACGACAAATTGGCGGATTGAACGATCTGACTCGCCCTAAACTAATTGTATAGTAATAATTAAGTAGGTGGACACAACTAAAGTTAACTGTTGAGATTAGGGAACAGGGAACACCTCGACTTCGCTCGGTGTGTCACAGGGAACAGGGAACAGTAAGGGTTTGAGGGCAATTTACAAAAATCAATACAGTCCCGTTTTCTTTTGTCCGACTACTTATTATCATCAAGACTCAAAAAAAGGGCTTTCTCCTAGGATTAGGTGATCGCCCCTAACTAACAGGCACGCTAATGAAACCTTGGGTTATGTTGCACCAAATCCATGAACTCCTGGCGAGTTCGAGCATCCTCAGCAAACACCCCTCGCACCGCACTGGTCACAGTCCAAGACCCTGGCTTTTGCACACCTCGCATCACCATGCACATATGCGTCGCTTCTACAACTACGGCTACACCTTGAGGCTTGAGTAATCCCACGAGTCCATCGGCAATCTGTGCCGTTAGGCGTTCCTGTACTTGCAAGCGCCGCCCATACATTTCGCAAATCCGAGCAATTTTGGACAGTCCAATCACCTTACCATTGGGAATATAGGCAACGTGAGCGCGACCGAGAATCGGCAGAATATGATGCTCACAGGAGCTAAAAATATCGATATCCCGTACTAGCACCATTTCATTAGCATCTTCGGTAAATACTGCACCATTGAGTAATTCATCCAGGGATTGGTGATAACCCGATGTCAAAAACTTTAAGGCTTTAACCACACGCTTAGGGGTATCTTGTAATCCTTCGCGGTCTGGATCTTCTCCCAATCCCAGTAACAAAGTACGCACGGCTTGCCTCATTTCTTCGTCAGAGACAAGGGGTTTATCAGGAGTTGAAAGGGATGGCATTACACCATTTAACGCCATCGGCTTGGATTGAGATAAGGTCATGATGGAATGATTTTAGGAAGGACAAAAATGAAGGAAAACAAAAAGACAATTCAGCCAATAAGTAGTCGGACAAAAGAAAACAGCACCATACTAAGTTTTGTGAACAAACCTCAAACCCTTACTGTTCCCTGTTCCCTGTTCCCTGTTCCCTAATCTCAACCGTTCACGTGAATTGTGTCCACCTACTTAATTGACAATTAATTGACTATAATTTTACCGATTCAGCTAGACAGTTGTCCAGTAGCGTTTTAATTTCATCTAGATCGAGATGACGCCCAATCAAGACAAGCTGAGTTTTCGGTGAACCTATCCAAGGCTCAGCGTTTAATTCAAACCGAGGACCGCTGAGTTGAAAGATATGGCGTAAAGGGCTATCACTAAACCAGAGAATACCTTTTCCCCGAAACACAGTATTCGGCATCTGTTCAGTCAAAAAATACTCAAATTTGTGGACATCAAAAGGGCGATCGCTCTGGAAAGACAGGGAAACAAATCCATCATTTTCTAAGTGATGGGAATGATGAGAGTGATCATGATGGTGATGAGAGTGATCATGATGGTGGTGGGAGTGATCCTGATGGGAATGATGTCCATGATCCTCGTGCTGGCTTTCCTCCAACTCCTGCTGGTAGTTCTCTATTTGGGTTAATCCCACATCCAAAATTAAGGGTAATGGCACTTGACCATATTGACAACGGATGAGTCTTGCTCCCTGTTTAATTACGCGGATATAACTCTCTAATTCATCTAGCTTTTTCGGCTCAGCGCGATCTGTTTTATTCAGCAACACGATATCACCATACGCCACCTGTGCAAACGCGGCTTCACTGTCAAAATGCTCTGGAGTGAATGTTTCAGCATCGACTACCGTTAAGATCGAATCCAATCGCGTCAGGTTTCGCAGTTCTGTCCCTAAAAAGGTAATCGCAATGGGTAACGGATCAGCCACTCCCGTGGTTTCAATGACTAAATAATCAATCCGGTCTTCCCGTTCTAAAACGCGATAAACAGCATCAACTAACCCATCATTAATCGTACAGCAAATACAACCATTACTCAACTCCACCATGTCTTCATCGAAAGAAACCAGAAGCTGGGAGTCAATATTGATATCTCCAAACTCATTCACTAACACAGCGACTTTTAAATTCTGCTTATTTTCGAGCACTTGATTAACTAAGGTGGTTTTGCCACTCCCCAGAAATCCGGTAATAATCGTGACAGGCATCCCTCGTTTGGGAATGTTTACAATTTCCGATTCTGTTTGTTTTGTTGTCTGTATCATGGTAATCTTTTAGGATGAGAGTCTCGGTTTGTATCACTACAATTAGCGGCAGATGGAATGTTTACGTCCCCGGCAACATCAAGGCGACATCTTTAGCAAAGTAGGTCAAAATTAGGTCAGCACCCGCCCGTTTTATACTCGTAAGCGTTTCTAAAATCACGGATTTTTCGTCAATCCAACCCCTTTGACTCGCGGCTTTAATCATGGCATATTCACCACTGACATTGTAAGCCGCCACGGGGAGTTGAGTCGCGTTACGAACCTGCTGAATAATATCGAGATAGGCAAGAGCAGGCTTAATCATTAATACGTCAGCACCTTCGGCAATATCTAACGCTATTTCTTTGAGTGCTTCCTTCGCATTAGCTGAATCCATTTGATAGGTTTTCTTATCACCAAACTTCGGGGCAGAATCAAGGGCGTCGCGAAAGGGACCATAATAGGCAGAGGCGTATTTAGCGGAGTAGGCGAGAATCCCGACATCGACATAACCCTCAGCGTCTAGCGCTTGGCGAATGGCGCCCACTCGCCCATCCATCATGTCAGAAGGCGCCACAAAATCTGCACCTGCATTGGCTTGTGAAAGTGCCATTTTCACCAACACGTCTACTGTGGGATCATTGAGGATAATGCCGTCTTCTGAGACAATGCCATCATGACCGTGAGATGAGAATGGATCGAGGGCGACATCGGTAATTACAACGATTTCGGGTACGGCTTGACGTATCGCTTTGACGGTTCGCTGTACAAGTCCATCAGGATTATAGCTTTCGGTGGCGGTGGCATCTTTCTTGTCTTCAGGGATAACGGGGAATAGCGCGATCGCATTAATCCCTAACTCAAAGACGTTTTTTACTTCTTTGAGTAGTAAATCCCCGGAATAACGATAGCACCCCGGCATAGAAATTATTTCCTCCTGATGACTCTCGCCTTCCATAACAAACAGGGGATAAATAAGATCGTTCACACTAAGCTGAGTTTCTCGTACCATCCGGCGCATGGCTGGTGTGCGACGCAGACGCCTGGGGCGATTGGGTAACAGGAGGTTGGTTGATTTAGAGTGATGAGACACGGAGTTTTTTGATGACATAAGTTAAGGTAATTGACAGTAATAATTAGGGGGATTTAGCCATCTATTTGGCTCAATCTAGATCACAAAAGCAGTTGAGGGATTCGAGAAGCTGACACAATCAAGAACAGGCTAGTTGAACGTTCGGTGGCTTGAAGGGTGAAAAACTGGAAGTTTTTTTAAGTCTTGGTTAGGCGATCGGATGATATCATGTTCGCCAAAATAACCGTAATATCCTTCTTCATTGCCACCTTGATCTTTCCCTTCTGCCCTCTGCCTTCTGCCCTCTGCCTTGTCTCCACCTAAATGTGAGTATTCAACCGGACATAATATGAATTCCTGTTGAATGCATAACCGATCGCAGCCAATTCTATCTATAAGAATTCCTTGGCTCATTGCCCCTGTATAAATTTCCAGTTGAGCCTCAGAACAAGCTTCAAATAAGAGATGTTGCCGAGGAAATACGACTCGCTCAAAGTACCAATTAGGAATATTGACAATCCGCACAATCTGAACTTGTCTCGTCTGATTGAAATAGCCACATAAGATTTTCGAGGGAAAGTCTGGGGGCAAAGCATCAAGAATTTGAGTCATCGTTATAATTGCTTTGTTTAATCAACGTCTGGATTGAGATAGATGTTGCGTCAGAGTTTCTGACAATTTCTCGTTCAGTTCACTTACCGTTCGGGGAACAGAGGTATGTTCTGAACGACAAAAGTGCTTGGGTAAGGCTTGCCAAACTTGCCATACGGTTGGTAAACCGAGTTGTAACTCTTCAATTAATTCCTGTTGCGAAAAAACCGCTTCCGCCTCACCTTCTATAACCAATTGTCCTTGATGGAGAACCAAGAACCAATCTGCCCATTGATAGGCAATATCTAAGTCATGGGTTGCCAAAACAACCGTGGTTCCTGACTCATGAATCCGATCTAATTCCTGCATAAAATTCTGGGTTTGTCTCCTATCTAAATAAGCCGTCGGTTCGTCTAAAAGGAGTAATTCTGGCTTCAACGCCATCACACCCGCTAAAGCAACGCGCCGCTTTTGTCCTAAGCTGAGATGGTGTAGGGGTAGGTTGACTAATTCCTGCAAAACAAAGTCCGCGATCGCGTCATCAAGTCTCTGTTCAAATTCGGCTTTGGGTAATTGTAAGTTAGCTAAACCATAAGCGATATCCTCTATCACTGTTCCGGCGACTAATTGTTGTTCAGGATCTTGAAAAGCTAACCCAATTCGTTGTCGCCATCGATTGAGAGATTTGCGGTTGTATTTTAATTCCTCGTTTTTCCAGTAGATTTTTCCTTGCTGAACTTTATGTAACCCATCTATCAACAGAAATAGGGTGGATTTCCCTGATCCGTTTTCACCAATTATCGCCGTTTTTTTCTGTTGAAAAATTCTCAGGTTTAATCCCCGAAACAAAGGATTATCTTGACCTGGATAAGTATAAATGATGTCTTCGAGTTGTAGCAATGTATGGGTCATGGATATGGGGATAGGGGAAAAAGAGTTGAATCCACAGTTATTCTAGTTAATTCGCAGATAAATATCTAATCCTGACAAACTTAAACACCCAATCATTCCTTCTAAGGCATAACGCTGGGAATAGTTCCGATGTTGCCCATTAGCCCAATAGAATTTATCAGTAAATCCTCTAGCGGCTAACCCTAAACAAAATTGCTGATAGCGAATGATTGTTCGTTGCAGCAATTGACTAACGAGCAAACTTGTACTCTTAACCGCTAATTTCCATGTGCGATATCCTCCTCTCGCTTGTTGTGCTAATTGTAACTCAATCACGGTGTTAATCAGCATAAAAACAAAGCGGTACATTAACATCAGCAAATCACCGATCGTTTCTGGCAATTGACAACGATGTAGGGTTTGCACAATTTCCAGAAATGGAATAGTCAGCAGCATAAAAAGTAAGCATGAGAGACAAGCAAAAGATCGGATAAAAATTTGGACTCCTTCTTGCCAACCGCTGTGACTGAGATAGAAATATAATCCACCTAACTGAATACCTCCGAGTTGATCATGGGCAACTAAATCGATTTGGTTCGCCCCGATTATGTTAATCATTAATGCTGGCAAACCCATCCCAAAAAATAGACTACTCACACCCAGAAGCTTTAAATAAGATTGGATCGGAATTTTGGCATAACCGATTGTCCAAATTGCCAGCCATAGACTAATCAAAACTTGAGTGAGAGGGGAAGCGATGAGAGCAATTCCTAAAACGGCTAACGCAAACAGTAATTTTTGCTCTGGGGGTAGGGTTCTCAGGTTATTCTTATAAGAAAGCGTATCAATGGGGAGAGTCATGATCTCATTTCATTAGGGTTGGCTGAATCAATATTGTGGTAAGTAGAGACGTGACCGTGGAACGTCTGGAACGTCTGGGGGCAAGGTTTGTAGAAACGTGACTGTGGAACGTCTGGGAGCAATGGTAAATTTTTCATGATTTGGTGATGCCCTAATTTTGACGAATTTGACCCGATAAAATGTAAAGAAAACAAATAACAAATGACGAAGGACGAAAGACAAATGACAATTACCTTAAAGGTGAATAGCACTGAAATAAGATGAGTTCGTAGTCGGCACTTTAGTGCCAGAAGCGCTGAAGCGCTTACTACAAACGCTTAAATCAGTGACATTCTACTTAAAGGTAGAATTGCGCTCAGTTTTTCCTCGATATAAACCGATCGCGTAACCGATTGTCCCCGCACCAATCCCAGCTTGTAAGGCAAATAACAGCGATTCAGTTTCACCACCTGGAGGTGCTAACAAAGGTTCAAACCATGGTTCATACTCAGGCTGAATGTCTCCAATCACGGCTTCGGCTTGTCCATCAGCACCGCTAAATTCAGAATCTCGAATGGTAAGTAAAGGGATAACCGCCAGAAGGATTACGCCTGAAATTAATAACCAATTATTCCAGCTTGATTTTTGTCGTTTCATAGTGATTTCGGTTTAATCAAGTTTAATACTTGTAATTGCTCTTGACTATAGGTAACCAGCCAATTCCAAACTAACACCGTTAACAATCCTTCACTAATCGCCAGGGGAATTTGGGTGATAGCGAAAATACCAGCAAATTTGATAAATGAGCTGAAAATACCGCCCTCTGGTGCAGGAAATGCCAGGGCTAACTGTAGAGACGTGACCACGTAGGTGATTAAATTAGCGACAGCGGCGGCGAGAAATATGGCAACGGTTTGTCTTCCAGTTACTTGCAGCACTAAACGATACAAACCATACGCCACCATCGGACCAACAACTGCCATAGAAAATGCATTAGCACCTAAGGTTGTCAACCCCCCGTGAGCTAATAATAAGGCTTGAAAGAGCAGGACAAAACTTGCCAAAACTGTCATGATTAAGGGACTAAATAATATAGCACCAAGTCCTGTCCCTGTCGGATGGGACGAACTCCCTGTCACCGAGGGAATTTTTAACGCCGATAAGACAAAGGTAAAAGCACCTGCTAAAGCCAACAGCAGTTTTAATTCGGGATAATCCTTCGTGATCTGATTAAGGGAACGTAGTCCCAGCAAAAAAAAAGGCAGGAAGAGTATCCACCAAAAAATTGCCCAGGTTACGGGTAAAAACCCTTCCATAATATGCATCGCTTGAGCGGGTGGTGCGGCTAAAATGGTTACAGTTACACTTGTGGCAGTGATTAAACCTAGAGAAATAAGTTGTTTTCGTTTCATGGATAGTCTCAAAATTTACGATTTATCTAGCAAGTGTTGAATGTCAATTTCTTCTAGTTCTGCAAGAGGTTTGTGGATTTTATACTGTCGCTGGGGTTTGTCTAAGATGGCAATAACGGTTTCAATGGGTGGACATCCCGGTTCAGTACAGCGCAATTGACTCAGAGACACGGAAATTTTTGCATTAATCTCTAAAACATCATAAATCCACAGTTTAACTTGCTGGATTTTTTCGGGATGGGTTTGTTGGTCAGTACGAGAAAATAAGTCCATGACTATTGTCAGTTATTGATTGTTCATTCTCTGTGCCAGCTTTCCAGACGCGCCATGGCAGACGTAGCATGCTACGTCTCTACATATATATGTTCCTTATTCAGCAAACCCGAATTAACCAAATCCTTTACCCCGCTGGGATTCTGACCACACTAAAACCTCCCCATTTTGACCGCCAGCCGCCAATTGACGTCCCCCAGGATGCCAAGCCAGACAAGAAAAACCCTGGGTAGCACCGTTTAAGATTTGGGCAATTTGCTTGGCTTTTTGCCACAGACAAATCCAGCCATCATTACTCGCTGACGCTAACAGTAAACTCTTGGGTTGAAAGGCGATATCCTGGATAATGTCCGTATGCAGATCTAAAACCCGTGCATCCCAACCCTGACGATCATCCGTTTGTTTTTTCCAGATCACAATCCCCTCACCACTGGACGCCGCTAACAATGGTGCAGTATTTGACAGGGATTTTGACCATCTCAAGTTGCGAATTTTGCCGGGAAATCCCCGCATCACCCAGGGATGAGGATTACCCCATTGGACGACTGTAATCGTTAAGTCGAGATTACCAGAAGCGAGATACTTGCCATCCGGTGACCAAGCAATCGCCATACTCGCCGCCGCCATATTGACAAGGAAAGGGTCATCATCCCAATTCCGACTATCCCAAACCTTAGCACCCTGATCACCCGCGATCGCTAAATGTTGTCCTTGAGGTTGCCAAGTCATTCCCAATACTGAGGACGAGTCAAACGGTAATGTGATTATCGTTTCTTGTTCAGCCGCATCCCAGACTTGGACATAACGCCCCAAACTAAATGCCAATTGGTTAGCCGTGGGACTCCAACGCAGGTGGTCAACCCATTTGGGGGCATTCTTGAGAGTCGTGATCCGTTGAAGTTGGGGCTTCACCTGCCAAATTCTCACCCCACCATCTTGTCCTCCGGCTGCCAAAAATTGCCCATCGGGGGAAAAGTCCAGACCATCAATCGACTGTTCGCCTGTGTCTTCGGAACCAAGAATTAAACGTGAGTCACCATTCCCGCCATCCCACAGCAGAACCTCCCCCGCCGCTGAACTCACCGCTAAACACCCATCAACTGACCAAGCCACAGCCGTGATATACTCCGAGAGTTGCCCACGCCACTGTTGTTCTAATAAATTTTTCTGGGTAATCCCTAAACCAGACACGCTCTAAAGTCCTCTCTCAGCTTCGCTTCCTCTAAATTGCGACCAATAAACACCAGTTCGCTTTTCCGGCGTTCTCCAGGTTTCCAAGCGCGATCGCCTCGACCATCAAACAACATGTGTACCCCTTGAAAGACAAACCGTTGGTCTTCTCCAGCTATGTTGATAATTCCCTTCATCCGGAAAATATCAGGACCCTGGGTTTGTAACAATTGCGAGAGCCAATTATTCAGTTTTTCCCCATCTACAGGTTTTGAATCAACCAAAGCAAAGGAATGAACCGACTGATCATGTTCGTGAGCATCTTCGCTGAGGAAGTTGGGGTCAATCTCCAAAGCACGGTTGAGGTCAAAGGCTTTCACACCCAATAACGCCTCCATGCCTAACTCAGAGTTTTGGGTGCGGTAAATTTTTGCTAGAGCATTCATCCCCCGTATCCGCGTCTCCAACTCATCTAACTCATCCGGGGAAACTAAATCTGTCTTGTTGAGCAAAAGTACATCAGCAAAGGCAATCTGTTCTTGCGCCTCATCTGCTTCCCAATGCTGCCAAATATGCTTGGTATCCACCACCGTTACCACCGCATCTAAAAGCAGTTGCTGCCGCATATCTTCATCAATAAAAAAGGTTTGAATCACGGGGGCGGGGTCAGCCAGTCCAGTGGTTTCTATCACCAGATGGTCAAACTTGTTACGCCGCTTGATTAGATTCCCGATAATCCGCATCAAATCCCCTCGGACGGTACAGCAAATGCACCCGTTGTTCATCTCAAAGATTTCTTCATCGGCATCAATCACTAATTGGTTATCAATACCAACTTCTCCAAACTCGTTGACGATGACGGCGACTTTCTTACCGTGTTCGTAAGTAAGGATGTGGTTGAGTAGGGTGGTTTTCCCAGCGCCGAGATAGCCGGTGAGAACAGTAACCGGAATGGTACTGGAGGCTTGAACTGTTACCATAAGACATTAAAATGATTATCATTCTCATATGCTAAACGTTTTTGCCCTAGGCGACAATCCCTTTCACCCAAATAATGTAGAGACGTAGCATGCTACGTCTCTACAGATGGCACGTCTCTAGAATTCAAAGATAGTGCGAAGCGTCCCCACCCAAATCGTGTCATTGTTATCATCGTGTTCTGGGTTAAGAATCACGAACACCCCCGGATTAATCGCGATATTATCCGTGAGTTGATAACGATACTGAGCTTCCAGATGCCAAGACGTATCATCATCCTCAAAACCGCCATCATTATCCGTCACCTTCGGCGGTTGTCCGACAACAAACCCCAGCAGACTCCCCTCTGAGCCAAAATCAGGCAATGCCAGCGTCACTGCCCAGTTAAAAATAGTGGCGTCATCGCCCTCATCCACCAAGACACCATTATTGAAACCATTATCTTGAGCATGAGCCAGGGTTAAACCGCCCCACCCCGACAGCGTAAAAGCGGGACTGAGACGCAAACTGGCAGAAAGCCCAAACTGATCAGCTGACGTGGCAGTATCTTCCCCAAATGGCACATTTGCCAATTCACTCCCCGTCTTCCCAGAAACCACCACCTTTCCCCCAGGATAATAGGAACGCACATAAGTCAGACCCAAACGCAAAGCTTCGCTCGGTTCAATCCCCAGTTGGGCGATGGCAGCATAGCGACCATTAAACAATCCGTTTTTCTCACTCGGATTATTAGCATTGGCAGCCAGATAACCCAAGGATAAATTAAGTGCCGAATTGAAGTTATAGGTCAAACTAGCACCCGTGCCTCCGACTCCCTGATAATAAATCGGATTGAAACGCCCGAAACGAGAAATTGCCCCCGTCATTTCTCCCGAGAAAAACTCGTTATAGTTGGCAAAGTTCCCGGCAAACTCGCCGCCAACGGCATCAATCATAAAGGAAAGTTTGGCATCTTTAACGGCACCCTGTCCATGTTCCTCTTCTCCCAGAGAGAAGCTATATCTTATCTTGCCAAGAGCTAAATCATTATCATTGCCTTCATCAAAAGCGAAGCGAGTCATGCTAGTTCCAGTAATATTAGGATTATCTCCTTCACCCGGACCAAAAGGAACCGGATTCAGTGCATCCAAACGAGTCAGTAACAAGTCCTCTCCCGTAAAACTCGTCGCTAAAAATAGACGCACTCGGTTGTCGAAAACCACTTCATCTTCCAAATCTTCTCCACTACCATAAGCCTTTTCATCCCCAAACACGCTACTCAGGGAAAAGCTGACTTCTCCGCGAAGTTTGGTTGTTGTGGAAAACTGATGATCCTCTAAAAAAGCGACTCGACCTTCCAAATTATCGACTCGCGCCCCTAGAGTTGCCAATTCCGCCTCAAATTCTTGCACCAACCGTCGTAAGGTTGCCAAATCACTCCCCTCCAGTTCGCCATTGGGGAGTAAACGCTCAATTTGCTGCAAGCACGCATTCAAACCAGCGGCAAACTCAAATCGGGTTAAGGCTCGATTCCCGCGATAGGTGCCATCGGGATAGCCCGCGATACAGCCATAGCGTTCCACCAGACTGCGTAAGGCTTCATACGCCCAATCACCAGGGGAAACATCTCGTAACTGAGAGACACTGGTGACTTGCTCAAGAGCGTTCGTCTGACTGATGGGGTTATATCCCTCAATTTGTGCCAAAGCATTTGGGGCTGCACAGACTGCCCAAGTACCACCCAACACCACTGGGTTAACGATTAAAGACTGCCACCACATTTTTGCCATAGTCATTCCTCACACCCTATTCAGTTCAAGGTCTTGCCCGATCACCTAGCGGTTACTCGGTGTCACAATTATGATAATCATTATCATAAGAACGATTATCGTTATTGTAAATCCCGGGTCTGATTTTTCATGACAAACCATTCGGCATCCTTACCCGCGAACATTGACATTGCTATTGTTGGCGCAGGTCCCCAGGCTCTAACCCTAGTCACTCACCTGCTGCAAAAGCGTAAGACAATGGGGGATAGGTTTTGGGTGTTTGACGCCAGTGGCAGATGGATGAATCGGTGGTTCCATCAATTTGCCGCCCTAGACATCCCTCATCTGAGATCCCCTGCGGTACACCATCCCCACCCCAACCCCTATGCGCTGCGCTCTTTTGCCGAAAACCGGGAGTCGGAATTTTTTCCCCCTTATGATCTTCCGGGAACGCAGCTATTTGAGGAGTTTTGTCAGAATGTTATCCATCAGTGGGGCTTGCCGGATAAGCTGGTTCAGGCTGCTGTGAGTAGCATTGAGCCAACCACGGTTTTCAAACGCCCTCGATTTCGCCTGGAGTTGTCCAATGGGCAATCAGTCATCGCTCGTCGGGTGGTTCTGGCTACGGGTGCGGGGAGAAAGATTGTACCGGATTGGGTAGATAAGATGGCATCGGCTTATCCAAAGGACAGACTATGCCATGCTCAAAGCGTCGATTTACGCAACGTGCAGATAGTCGGTGAGCAGGTGTTGATTATTGGGGGTGGGTTGACGAGTGGACATTTAGCCGTAGGTGCAGCAGCACGGGGAGCGAAGGTGATGTTAATGTCACGGCGCCGACTCCAGGAAAAATGGTTTGATGCTGAACCGGGTTGGTTGGGACCCAAGTATCTCAAGGGCTTTTGGGCTGAACCTAATTGGCAAAGGCGGTGGGAGATGATTCAGGGGGCGCGAAATGGGGGATCAATGACGCCAAAGATGATGTTTCAGTTACGCCGCCTGGAACGGCAAGGTAAGCTGAGGTTTTATCCAGAATGTCAGGTGGTTGAGGCTCGGTGGCAGGATAACCAGTGGCAGGTTGACTGTGATGATGGTCAAGTTTATCAATGTCAACGTATTTGGTATGCGACTGGAACTGGCTTTGATGCCACCGTTGACCCGTTACTTAAGGATGTTATTGATGCATATCCTGTACCTATTGTCAAGGGTCTGCCCGTTTTAGACGAGCATCTGCGTTGGTCAGGTTGTGAGTTATTCGTGATGGGAGGTTTAGCCGCCCTACAGATAGGACCCGTGGCACGGAACCTGTACGGTGGTAAACTGGCGAGCGATCGCATCGTACCCGCCTTAACCAAACCGACGCTGTATCATTCCTCTTAAGGCGAATGGTGCTGACTTAAGGCTGGTGGGCAATGCCCACCCTACGGTACATCAAGGGTTTCGGCGAGCCAAAAATGCCAATTTTCAGTACCTTTCCTCTTAAGGCTAATTGTCACCTGTCATTACTTTGAACGGAGTACAGGTTCCGCCCAAACCTTCCGCGATCGCACAGGTATTATGGGTGATCATTCCGATATAGGTTGCCGTGTCACTATTTGCCGCACCTAGACTGCCAACAAACAGTTTTTGTTCAGAAACCTTGACATTCGCTTCCCTAGCAACGGTTTCAATGGCGGTGGAATTAGTTGTAGTTTCCACAAAAATCGTGGGAACCTTGGCTTGTTCAATGGTTCCTACCAATTCCTTTACCCGTGCGGCTGAGGGGGTTTCTTCGGTACTGAGTCCTTGTAACGATTCCGCCGCTTCAAATCCATAAGCGTTGACGTAATACGCCAAGGCGTCATGAGTGGTGACAATTTTACGTTTTCCTGGGGGAATCGTTGCGACTTGTGCGTTGACCCAGGTATCTAACTGGTCGAGTTGATTGGTTAACTGTTGGGCATTTTCCGTATAAAGGTCAGCCTGATCGGGATTAATCTCTGTCAGTTGGTTCCGAATCACATCAACTATTGCCATGCTGTTTTGTACATCATGCCAAACATGGGGATCGGGAACGTTTTCCCCCTTATCGGCGGCATGGTTTTCTTCATGATCTGAGTGTTCACCTTGTTCCTTTTCCCCGTGATCATGGTGATCTCCATTATGGTCATGGTGATGTGCTTCTCCCTCCAGGGGATTGGGGACAGCTTCCTCAAATACAGCAACGATAGGGGCTGATGTATTGCTGGCTTCAATTAATCCCTCAACGCCCGGTTCCCCCTCATAGCCACCATAAAGGATCAGTTGTGCGGTTTCAACGGCTTTCCGATGGGATGGGGTTGATCGGTAGGTGTGAGGATCTTGGTTCGGGTCTAATAAACAGTTGAGTTGAATGGTGTCTTGGGCAATTTCTTCAGTTAAATTGCAAAGAACGCGATGAGATACCACGACACTGGGTTTCTCACCTGATGTCCCATCTTCTGTTGGTGAAACCGTTGTCTGGTTGGTTTGAACACACCCTGTCAGTGCGATCGCTAATGCCAACACCGTACTATTCCAGCCGTTCAGGGTTTGGCTCGATAGATACTTTAGCATAGTCAAGCTCCTTTAACCGAGAGATTATTATAATGATAATCATTCTAAGATTGGAGTTGACCCAAATGGCGACGGTTTCGTCCCCAATACGACTCCCAGGGAGTTCTCATGTATTTTCCTCTCCCCCATCACCCAGACGTGCCATGGCACGTCTCTACATTGCTCCCCCTGCTTCCCTATCCCTACCCAATTGGTGTGACATCAGGGGAATCATTATCCGATAAGCTGAAAGCAGAATTTGTTAATGGTAGTCATTCTCACAGACAAGTTGTAATGCTCGAAGTTCATGATTTGGCGGTCAACTACCGAAATACCTGGGCAATCTCCGGTGTTTCGTTTTCCATCCAACCGGGACAGTTAACGGTGTTATTGGGACCCAACGGTGCTGGGAAAAGTACGATTATTAAGGCGATTCTGGGACTGATTCCGCTCACTAAAGGGGTCGCTACATTTCACGACAAACCCCTGAAAAGTCAGCGCAAACGAGTCGCCTATGTACCGCAGCGCACCCAAATTGACTGGAATTATCCAGTTACAGTCTGGAATGTCGTGATGATGGGGCGCACTATCCACACGGGTTGGTTTAAACATCCGTCTCGTCAATCCCAGGAGATTGTTCAGGATGCATTAGAACGGGTGGGCTTATTTGAGTATCGCCATCGTCAAATTGGTGAACTTTCTGGTGGACAACAACAACGAGTATTTTTGGCTAGGGCGCTGGCGCAACAGGCAGAGTTGTTTTTTTTTGATGAGCCGTTTGCTGGGATTGATCAAAAGACAGAAGAGATTATTTTTGAGATTTTTCAAGACTTAAAGTTTCAAAATAAAATGGTATTGGTGATTAGTCACGATTTAGGCGAAACCTTGGAGCAGTATGATCAAGTGTTACTTTTAAATAAAGAGTTAATTGCGGTGGGGTCAAAGTCAGAAGTATTGACAACTGAAAATCTCAAAAAAGCTTATGGTAAACTCATGAGCCTGGTTGTTGCCTAATCTCAAAGCAGTAGGAGTGGGTTTAGCTACTGTAGGGGCGAGCCATTAAAGCTTGCGTATGACTGATAGCTGAAAAACAAAACCCGCCCTGGCTTGTGACCGATAACTTAAGTTGCAAATCATAGCAATCATTAAACATCAACATTCGGAAAGAATAAAGGTAGCATAATACAGATTTTAATGAACTATTAATAGTAAATAATAAATTAAGAATAAGTGAGGTGGATAGGATGTGGGATTGGTTAATTGAACCGCTGCAGTGGGGATATATGCGTGACGCTATAGCGATTGCGGTGCTGCTGGGAATTTTAGGGGCGGTTGTGGGGAGTTATTTGATTGTGCAACAGATGATCATGATCGCTCATGTGATCGCCCATGCTGTTTTACCGGGACTATCAATCGCCTTTTTTGTGGGGGAACAATTTCTGTCTCTGGGAGCGTTTGTAGCTGGGACATTGAGCGCTTTAGTGGTGGCTGGGATTCATCAGCGATCGCGAGTGAAAGTAGATGCAGCGATGGCGTTAACTTTAACCAGTTTTTTGGGCTTGGGAGTTATCCTAATTACCCTCTTAGAAACAAATCAATTTGACCTCAGTTCTATTCTATTCGGCGATATTTTAGGCGTCAGAACCAGCGATGTCTGGCATACGCTAATCATTACCGTCATCGTTTTACTGTTAACCAAACTGTTTTACAAAGAACTCCTTTTCTACACCTTTGACCCCCTCGGCGCTCAAGCCAGTGGTTTACCCGTCACCACCATGTATTTCGGCTTTGTCTGCGCCATTACCTTGACAATTGTCGCCAGTATGCAAACCGTGGGTGTACTGCTGGTGATCTCCCTCCTGGTTGGTCCTGCCATTACTGCCTATCTTTTAGTCAAAGAATTGCATCAGATGATGGGATTAGGGGCAATAATCGGTGTAATGGCGGGTGTCACGGGTATGTATTTAAGCTATCACCTGGATTTGCCATCAGGACCTGCGATCGTCATGGTTGTCTTTAGTTTCTTTATTCTGGCATTTCTATTCAGTCCCACCCAGGGAATTTTAACCGAACCCGGAACCGTCCGTTGGATTGCCAAAATCCTGCAACCGCTCAAACTCTGGAAACGCTGAGGCTCTCCCTGTTTTGACCGCTAACTAGGGGTTCATAAGTATAGCACTACGAGGTACGGAAAGGACATCAGTTAATCCCAGAGGGAACAGGGAACAGGGAACAGGGAACAGGGAACAGTAAAGAATGTCCTAACCTGTCTTAGTACCGCTATATCTGGACATAAACTGTGTCGGGCTGAGTTAAAAATTGTCAAGACTCACAAGTCCCTTCTATTCTCTGTTCCCTCCTGATACCAAATCCGGGTTAGCTACCCCGTTATAATCCAGTCCGCGCAGGCGGACTACCCTTCGGGAAGGCTTCGCCTATGTTTGTGTAGCCGCGATTTCAATCGCCATGGCAAAAAAGGGTTTTCAAAGCGGATTTGGGATGAAATGTATCTATCGACTGATTCAAGATAGTGTCATATCCTCCTTTAGCTTGGCGTCAGCGATAACAGCGAATTGGTAAGTTGGTGAAAGATACAAGAAAGCCTTAAACCTTAGAAAAACATTCAATATCAGTAAAGGAGGACAACTCTACATGAATAGTAATAAGCAATTTTTGGATAAAAATAATCAACCGATTGAACCCACTGCTAATCAACCCGATGAATCTTCGTCCAATAAAGACAATCAAGATAATCAAGGCAAGGGTGTAGTTGGCGCTGGGGTAGCTGGCGCAGCCGTTGGTGCTGTAGTTGGTAGTCAAGTGGCTGGCAAACGAGGCGCAGTTGTAGGTGCTGTTACAGGCGCTGTAGCGGGTGGTTTGACGGCTAAGGCTACCCCGGAAGATGCACCCGATAAACTCAAAGGTGCTGCGGAACAGGCAGCCAACAAAGTGCAAGGTGCGGCTGAACAAGCCAAGCCAGCGATTGAAAATGCCGCTAACCAAGCGAAAAGTGCTACGGAAAAAGCAGCCGACAAGGTGCAAGATGTGGCTGAGAAGGCTAAGCCAACTATTGAAAGTCAAGCTGACAAAGCCAAAAGTGCTGCGGTGAAGACAGCCGATAAGGTGCAAGATGCGGCTGAGAACGCTAAACCCTCTCTCCAGAGTAAAGCCGACCAAGCCAAAAATGCGGCGATGGGTGCAGCCGATAACGTTCAAGACAAGGCAGAGAAAGCAAAGCCATCGAATCAGAAGAATCAAGATGGTAAGGTAGTGGCAGAACAAGAACGCATTATTGTGGAACCCGACCCAACGGCGGTAGTCGCAGCAAAACCTGTCACTGCTGTGGGAAAAAACGTCGCAGAAACAGAAGTGACGCAGGTTGATGTTAAGCCAGAAACACCTGAAATACCTGAAGTTGACAAGCGAACATCCTTCAGCAAGAATACCGAACGGTAAAATAACGATTCTTAATACCGAGTTGTGTTCCGACGTGTCAGATTAACGCTTTGAGAGGCAACTTGGTACTAAGTAGGTTGGTGGAAATAAACTTAACTAGATTAAGTTATCTAAACAAGCCTCAAACCCTTACTGTTCCCTGTTCCCTGTTCCCTGTTCCCTAATCTCCACCGCTAACTTTAATTGTGTCCACTTACTTATAGCAACCGCCATAGCGGTTAGGACGCATCTTATGGTAGAGACGTTGCATGCAACGTCTCTACAACAGTTCGTTTGTCCTAATCGATGTGTCTACTGCTATACAAACTCATTCGTGTTGTACTAACTTGAACGCACCCCAGCTAAATTAGAAATTCTAGCTGGGGATTCTTATGCTAGGCTTTGCTCAGCTCCCAAAGAGTGCTGAGCGTCACTGGCGTTCGCAGCGCCTGGGAGGAACTTCCGCCTGCCCAGACCCTAGTAAATTTACTATTAGTTAATACCGCGTACCAATACCTGGCACCGATATTGTAGGAAGCAGATAAGTCAGCGTTGTAGCGCTTCCCATTTTGAAATACAGCTTGGGAATATTTCTTGTTACTCCGCTTAATCTTTCCGCTACCGTCAAAAGCGTAAGCGCTGGTGTACTTAGCGTTGACTTTGCGTACCTTTGCGCCCAACTCGGAGAATTTCTGAATGGTCAACTCAACCAACTTGTCCTTGCACCATTGATGAAAGCGCTGTTTTTGCAAAGACCCATGCTTCCCGCCTTTAGCTTTCCAATTCGATAAGTTCTCAAACACAATCACGTTAACTTGATGTTTTTGAGCAAACTCAACAATCTGCCTCGAAACAGTTTGAGCAATGTGTTCGTTGATGTTTTTAGACTTTCGATACAGACCTTGGCAGAAGTCTTTAGGTAAATCCTGGTTGATAATTTTCCGAGTTAGTTTGGACTTGGTTGCAATACGCTGCTTGCGTTGGTCGCGGCGGTCTATGTCTCCAGCAGGGTTAATGAACTTCCTAGCTTTTACAGTACCGTCTTTGCCAACTATTGAGCAGGTTGCTGTTGTGTTTATGCCAATGTCGATAGCACAAACATAATCCGAATCAGGTAGAGGTTGAGGGTTAACCTCAACAGGCATGGAAAGATGAATACTTCGCTTGTTGACAATCAGAGCAGGAGATAACAGTTTCGCCCCCTCTCTGGTGTGCCGACTTTTTCCATGCTTTTTGATGGAAACACCTTGCATCCAAACCCAATCAGTACCATTCCAGATTTTTAAATCAACAGAGGTGAAATTGGAATGATATTTAATTTGCTGACCTTTGTACATTGCTGGATAACTGCTGCACATCGAGGTCAACTTGGGAGGCTTGTCGTACCGATGTCTCCGTTTCCCTCTCTTCCAATCATCCCAACGAGTAACAAAGCTACTAACAATGCCTAAAGCGTCCTGAATTGCAGCACGTCTCAGGTAGCTGGGAAACTTGGGAAATGAAGGGTGGTTACTAATGGCTTTGTGAAAGTACCAATAGTATTTAGGGTTGGGGTTGTTTGCTGTCTTATGAATCAGCTTTTCTAAAGTATTAACTCTCTCGGAACTGTTTAATCCAGAGAGGTTTCCCCAATTCCAATAGCTAATGAGTACCAACGGCTTCAGAAAAAATCGGTATTCAGCTACGGTAAGAAGTGCTAATCGGCGCTGTTCTTGCGTCATGGCTAATTGCCAAACATCGGTTCTGATGTTTGGCTCTTTTTGTGCCTTTTTCCGCTTGGATTGCTTTTTAGTCTTTTTCTTGACCATAGCCTCGACTATCGCCTGTATGGATATCATGTTACAATTAAATGACTTAGTTGTCAACTTAGTTATGATATTAGCTGTATGACCACAACAAGACTTAAGACTCGCTCTAATTCAGCGTTTCGGTTGATTTACCATCTCGTACTTGTTACCAAGTTCAGAAACAAAAGCCTGACCAACGAAATGATTGACAGGCTCAACGAGATATTTAGAGAGACGTTACATAAATGGGATGGCGAGTTGGTGGAGTTTAATGGGGAAAGCGACCATATCCATATTTTGTTTGAGACCATCCCCAGTATTGAGCTTTCCCGACTGGTTAACAATCTAAAAACTGTCTCATCTCGGTTGATGAGAAAAGAGTATGAACAACATCTCAAACGGTTTTACTGCTAGCCCAAAACCTAGGTTTTGGGCTAGCAGCTACGCCCTGATTACAGTAGGAACCGGGGCAACCCTAGACAAACTGATTGAATATGTGAAAAATCAGGAAAAACCAGACTAAGGATGCTACCGCTTATCATCTTCGTTTCGCTTTCCCCCATCTAAATCAAAGATTCTTTCCGGGGGACTGCGCTCAACTATTTCGTTCAACGAATGACAAATGACAAATGACAAATGACAAATGACAAATAACCTACTGAACCGCCTTGTAGGTTTTAAATCCACCCGTAAGATTGTGGGCATCAAACCCCTGTAACCGCAACGCACGGGTGGCATAGTATGCCCGTTGACCGACTTGGCAATAGACAGCAATTTTCTGGTCTTTGGGCAATTCATGGACGCGATCGCGCAATTGTGTCAAAGGAATATTCAACGCCCCCTCAACATGACCCGCCTCAAATTCGCCAATTTCCCGAACATCCAATAGCAGCGCCTCATCATCCGCCAGCTTATCCCAGTGAATAATTGGTGCATCACCGCGCAATACATTCGCCGCCACCATTCCCGCTAAATTTACCGGGTCTTTCGCCGCACCAAATTGAGGCGCATAACACAATTCTGCCTCCTCTAAATCAAACACCGTTGCCTGATTTTGCAGCGCCATGGCAATCACATCCATCCGTTTTTCTACCCCTTCTTCGCCAACCGCTTGTGCGCCCAATATACGACCCTCTTGGGGAGAAAACAGTAACTTCATATCAATCGGTTTTGCCCCTGGATAATAGCCCACATGATGACCCGGATGCAGATAAACTTTCTCATACGCCATCCCTACCCGCTTCAGGGTTTTCTCACTCGCACCCGTCGCCGCCACAATTAAGCCAAAGACACCACAAACGGTGGTTCCTTGTACGCCGCGAAACGTGGTATTCCGTCCACAAATCGCATCCGCCGCCACTCGTCCCTGGCGGTTGGCTGGACCGGCTAAGGGGATTAACATCCATTCCCCCGTTACCCAGTCGCGCACTTCTACAGCGTCACCCACCGCCCATATATGGTCATCATTGGTTCGCATTTGTTCGTTGACTCGAATCCCACCGCGATCGCCAATGTCTAATCCAGCGTCCTTAGCTAGTTGAGTTTCGGGACGCACGCCAATGCCTAAAATAACTAAATCGGCTGGATGCTTTTCCCCAGATTTTGTCGATACAATCAATGTACCTTCACTGGTTTGCTCAAACCCAGTGACCCCATCGCCTAAGCGTAACTGTACCCCATGTGCCATTAAGCGATCGTGAACAGGTGTCACCATTTCGGGATCAAGGGGAGGCATGACTTGCGGTAGCATTTCCAGTAGGGTCACGGCAATTCCCCGCTTAACTAAGTTCTCCGCCATCTCCAAACCCACAAACCCGCCACCAACAATAACCGCTTGCTGCACCTGACGTTCAACAATCCATTCCCGAATCCGACGGCTATCAGGAATGGTGCGTAGGGCAAAAATTCCCGGTAGGTCAATTCCCGGTAAGGGTGGACGTAAGGGAGAAGCGCCTGGTGCCAGGACGAGGGCGTCATAGCGTTCTCGGTACACTTGTCCAGAGTTCAAGTCTTTGACGGAGATTTCTCTAGCGTCTCGGTCGATTTCCAGGACTTCATTCTCCAGACGCACCTCAATATTAAAGCGCTGTTTGAACAGTTGTGTATTGGCAACCAGGAGTTTTTTCTCGTCGGTAATTACATCTCCCACGTAGTAAGGTAAGCCGCAATTGGCAAAGGAGACAAAGGAACCGCGATCAAAGATGATAATCTCAGCCGACTCCGACTGACGGCGAGTTCGCGCCGCACAGGATGCGCCTCCAGCAACACCACCGATGATCAGAATTCGTTGTTTTGTGTTCATAGCTGACCCTTTATGTTTGGAACGTTTTACCTTAAATAGTTTTGATAGAACTTTAGCGGACTTATATTGCTCGTTATTTAAACAGTGATTGATTCAATCATACAGCCCCTCTGCTGGAATTGAACTACGATTACATTAAATTTTAATATTTGATAACTATTTATCGATATAGCTGTCTTGTCCCCGGTAGATTTCCTCGGTTCGGTTTATTCTCGATCAGAGGAACCAATCAAAGGAGTAAACTCACCCGTGGTCAAAATCGTCACCATAAATATTTTGTTTGAAATGGACAGATGGGAACAGCGACGAGACCTTTTGGCAGCCGGACTCAAGGCACAACAGGCGGATCTGATTGGGTTACAGGAGGTCAAGTTGCCAGAAGATACCAGTGCTTGGTTAGCTGAACAGCTAGAGATGCCCCACGTCTACTTGATACCGTACCAAAAACCTAATCAAGCGCAACCCAAATATGGGGCAGCGATTTTGAGCCGTTATCCATTCGTACAGCAGGCGGAACTGGATTTGCAAGGTCAGGGACGCAAAGCGCAGTATGTGCAAGTGGAAGTGGAGGGTAAATCCTTAATTTTATGCAATGGGCATTATTTTTGGTCGCCCGGTTCCTCTCCCGAACGAGAAAAACAGATTCGTTTACTCCTGGATTGGTTGGGTAAATTTCTGCCAGACATGCCTGTGGTGGCGGTGGGTGATTTTAACGCGAGTCCCGGTACTCCGGAAATTAGTCTGATGCAATCTCAATTTACGTCAGCGTATGGGGCGCACCACGGACATGAACCAGAGTATACTGCTCCTACTCCCCTATGGCGCGGCTGGCAGCGGATGCTACACTACGCCATAAGTAACTGGAAGCGCTACGGTCGGTTTAGACATGAGCGGGGAACGCGGGATTATATTTTTTTCAATCAATATTTGCGTGTGCAAGATTGTCAACTGATTCTGACTGAACCAGCGCCTAATGACTCTACGCTGTATCCCTCTGATCACTTTGGTTTGGCGGCTCAATTGGAATTTTTAGTAGATGGGGAAATTCAAAGTTAATGGTGGGGATTGTCATTGGTCATTGGTCATTTGTTATTTGTGATAATTGAATGGTTAGGTTGGGGCGGGTTTAGTTATATCAGGGCGAACACGAAACGTTAGTGGTAAAACCCGCCCCTACACAAGATGTTTCATCGGAACGTCTCTTCTCCCTCAGCTTCCCCTGCACCTCTGCTACGACAATCCCCGCCCTTTTTGGGCAAATTCATCAATGGTTTGCTCCGATAAATTGTGAGTTGTCATCGCATTCAGCATTTCTAACGGTAGCGTCAGATGATCCGCCCCAGCGATTAAAGCCCCCGCCGCTTCTGCTGGTGATTTGAGACTGGCGGCTAGAATTTCCGTGGGACTATCTTGGAGGATAGTTGCCATTTCTTGCACCAACGCCAAACCATCCCCTAGTAAACGAGTGGCGCGATTCACGTAGGCGATCGCATATTTGGCTCCAGCTTCTGTTGCAACGGCGGCTTGGGCGGCGCTGTAAATGGCGGTAACAGAACAGGGAATCTCTGGAGATAGATGGGCGACAACCTGAAATCCTACGGCTGTAGCCGGAACTTTCAGCACTGTTTTTTCCCCAATAATCTCAAACGCTTTTCGTCCTTCTGCTACCATTCCTTGAAAATCGGTTGCCATGAGTTGATAATACAGTTCTCCCGGACTAATTGCCGCCAGTTGTTCCAGTGTCGTTTCTGGGGGTAGATCGCTTTTGGCGAGTAGTGTCGGATTGGTGGTGATTCCCTTGACCCATCCCCATTTCTCTACCGTTTTCGCTTCACTGACTAATGCCGAATCCAAATAAATCATGATCAATTTTCCGTTACACCCATTCTAATTATCCGTCTTGCACCATCCCCAAGAGCATCCCTAGCCATTCTTCCACAGAAGGAGTCAGATAAGTAGGGCTTGCGGCACAAACTGTCCACCCTTACAAATAACGGTGTAGAGGAGGATTAAAGGAACATTGAAGTGCAAAGTTTTAAGCCTTGATTAGTCAAAATCCTACTCTGGTATCAGTCCAAAAAAGAAGGGTTCTATAATTTAGTCTGCGTTGAAAACTGCGCTAGCGTGAAGAGAAGCGAGTACGACGAATGACGAATGACGAATGACGAATGACAAATGACAAACCATAAAGCAACAGCAACTCTCAAAATTAGATCGCTTGAATAATTTCCTGTTTAAGTTAATTCTATCTGGAGTGACACTAAAAACTTAGTTTTTAGAGCTTAATCTCCCTAGTTTACAATTTTAGGAAATCTCAGCAATTTCTTGAGCGTTGCTGTTACTTGTCAATGAGGAAATAGAGATAAAATTTATCAGTCGGCTTTATACCTCCTAATTTGATTTTGTCAGTTCAACTTCTGTCATTAGTAAGCCTTTAGGCTTCAATTTCTAATGTAATCACCTTTACGGGAAAGCACAAGCAAATGACATAGAAGTTTACGTTTCGATGATTAAAGGCTGCCATTTATATTACAAATAATTTACGAATCAGGTTCTGTGAACCCAGTGTTCGCGGTAAGTGGTTATCAGACATTGACGGGTTGAAGCGTGCCATAAGCGCCAAATTTCCGTAATTCTACGGTAGCGATCCTGGAAAATGATGTGAAATATCAAGCCAGCGCTCAACCGTTTTTGGTTCTGGGGATGCTGGTTGCGGGGTTAGCGTTAGGTCATGCGGGGATTTAGGATTGAAGGGTAGAGACGTTCCGCTGGAACGTCTCTGTTCGTCTCAAATTATTCATTTAACAGTCTCTCAAGTTCTTCTGGTGTAAAGGGGTTTTTCCCGGCGCGGAGTTCATTAATCCAGCGCTGCCGTTGTGCTTTATGATTATCATCCTTAGTCCATTCAATATAAGCTTGAAAATCCTCAATTGCTCCTGCTGTATTTCCCGTTAACGCCCTAGCAAGACCACGACTATTCCGAATATCTCCATCTTCAGGCTCAAGGGTTACGGCTTTTTCACAGGCATCCATGACCTGAGTCGCCTGTTGGTGCAAACTACCGAACCAACATAGCTGATTCCAAGAATTAGCCGAAATTTCTAGAGTGGGATCTAATTTTTGGGCTTGG
Organism: Coleofasciculus sp. E1-EBD-02; assembly: GCF_040218245.1. Lineage (NCBI taxonomy): Bacteria > Bacillati > Cyanobacteriota > Cyanophyceae > Coleofasciculales > Coleofasciculaceae > Coleofasciculus > Coleofasciculus sp. E1-EBD-02. Next base: position 72,929 of record NZ_JAVJQN010000157.1, read on the forward strand.
GCATAGGATGCGATCGCTTCTTTTACTTCTCCCCGTAGTGCTAACCTTTCTCCTTCTTCCACCTTACCTTGTGCGGCAAATTTGTGGGCGACGGCTTTGGGTTCCTTTTCTGTTTCGTCTTCTGTATCTGGATTCAGGTCAATTTCTGGGTCAAATTCTAGGGCTTGGGTGTAGGATGCGATCGCTTCTTTTACTTCTCCCCGTAGTGCTAACCTTTGTCCTTCCCCAACCTTACCTTGTGCAGCCAATTTGTGGGCGACGGCTTTGGGTTCCTTTTCTTTGTCTTCTGTATCGGGATTCAGGTCAATATCTGGGTTAAATTCTAGGGCTTGGGTGTAGGATGCGATCGCCTCTTTTATTTTCCCCTGTCGTGCCAATTTCTCTCCTTCCTCAACCTTGGCTTGTGCAGCCAATTTGTGGGCGACGGCTTTGGGTTCCTTTTCTTTATCGTCTGTATCAGGATTCAGGTCAATATCTGGGTCAAAATTAAGAGCTTGGGTATAGGATGCGATCGCCTCTTTTATTTTCCCCTGTCGTGCCTGTTTTTCTCCCTCTTCCACCTGGGCTAGTGCAGAAAACTGTTGTAAAACAGTTTTTGGGTCTCGGTCTATGGCTTCGGTGTAAGGATTCAAGTCGGTCTCTGAGTCAAGGGAATTTGCCCTGCGAATAATCGCTAATGCTTCGTTCTCGTTCCCTTGGCTAACTAACTTTTTCGCTTCTTTGAGGAGGCTAGGATGAATCGGGCGATTAGAACAGATTTGGCGATACTGATCTAACTCACCGATGTATGTCTGCCATTCACTGGCGGTGAGATTGCGGCTCAAGTGTTGACACGGTTTCTTGACTAAAGGCTGGGGTTCTCGCCAATGCACTTCGGCGGTGTTATCATAGCTTGCCGTAGCCACCAATTCACCATCGGGGCTGAACACCATGGCAATTACCGGACTCTCGTGGCTGATCCGAGCCACTTCTTTGCCGCTACTCACCTGGGAGATGCGGGCGGTGTTATCATAGCTTGCCGTCGCCAGCCATTCACCATCGGGGCTGAACGCCACGGCATTTACCCGACTCTTGTGGCTGATCCAAGCCACTTCTTTGCCGCTACTCACCTGGGAGATGCGGGCGGTGTTATCATTACTTGCCGTCGCCAGCCATTCACCATCGGGGCTGAACGCCACGGCAAATACCCAACTCTCGTGGCTGATGCGAGCTAATTCTTTGCCGCTACTCACCTGGGAGATGCGGGTGGTGTTGTCATCACTTGCCGTAGCCACCAATTCACCATCGGGGCTGAACGCCACGGCAAATACCCCATTCTCGTGGCTGATCCGAGCCACTTCTTTGCCGCTACTCACCTGGGAGATGCGGGCGGTGTTGTCCCAACTTGCCGTAGCCACCAATTCACCATCGGGGCTGAACGCCACGGCATTTACCCCACTCTCGTGGCTGATCCGAGCCACTTCTTTGCCGCTACTCACCTGGGAGATGCGGGCGGTTTTGTCCTGACTAGCGGTTGCCACCAATTCACCATCGGGGCTGAACACCACGGCATTTACCCCACTCTTGTGGCTGATCCAAGCAACTTCTTTGCCGCTACTTACCTGGGAGATGCGGGCGGTGTTGTCTGAACTTGCGGTCGCCAGCCATTCACCATCAGGGCTGAACGCCACAGCATTTACCCCACTCTCGTGGCTGACTTGACTGACTGTCGCAGGTAGTAACGTCAGTCCTTCCCGCAACGCCCGATCCGCTTCTATTGAAGGTTCTTTCAACGTCTGGAAGCGTTCCATCGATTCTACAGCCAAGAGGACACTGGTTTGATATAAACCGGGCTGACTTCTAATCCATTCGGCTGTGGCAGCTAATTCCTTGGCATTAGCAATTTGGGCTTGTTTTCTCGATCGCAAACCAAATCCTGTAGCGACGACTGCCAAGCCAGTGACAAAGATTAATGATACAATCCCCACTTGAATCGTTCTGCGCGTCTGCCGTTGCTCTCGCCGTTGACGTTCCTCTTCTTGTTGGCGCAAGCGTTCTTGATACGCCTGACTCACCCGAATAAACTCCTGGGCTACATTAGAGAGTAACCCCAAGTCAGCATAGTCTTCCAGAAAAGTCTCCGCTTCCTGTAATTTTTGTCCTTCCAACAGAAATGCCCGTTCTTCTGGCTTCCCCTGACTCTCCCACTCATTCGCCGCCTCCTCTAACTTGCGCTCTTTTCGCATCGCGTCCCGGTTTTCATTCAGCCACTGGCGCAGGCGTGTCCAATGGCGAATCAGGGCTTCGTGTGCTACATCCACTACGGTTAACGTCGCCCCACTTTCTCCCCGCACCCGCAGTTGGGACGTCACCAGTAATCGCGCATCGGCTAACTGAGTAATTACCTGCTCAACTAATTCCTTCGATAACTCATCATTGATAAACTCTTGTTTAAATACCTGCCTACGGGTGTCTTCGGTTCCTTCGCCCAGTTGGGTCAATTCCAGAAAAATCCGTTTGGCAATCAATTGCTGTTCTTTAGACAGGGACTCATAAACCTCATCTGCCCGTTTTTGCAGCGTTCCCTTGACCCCTCCCATTTTGGTATAGTCTGCCAAAGTCAACAGATTCATCTGACGCTGCCGCCACAGTTCCGTTAGGGTATATTGCAATAGGGGTAAACTTCCGGGTCCCTCGACATCCAGCAGCATCTGGGTCACCAGTTCCCGCTCGATTTCTAAGCCGACTTGTTTGGCGGGTTCGGTGATGGCGGCGGCTAATTCCTCTGTCTTCATTGGGGTGATGGTGACTAAATTCTCTTGGATTCGGTTAGCCAGTCCCCCATAGTCCTGTTCGGCACATTTGCCAAAGAAGTCCGCCCGCATGGTAATTACCACGGTGAGATTTAATTCCCCAGCCCTCTTCCTACCTCCCTCGTTCCCCTTTAAATCCCCCTCCCGTCCCCCTTTTTCTATCCCCCTCCCGTCCCCCTTCAAAAGGGGGAAGCCAGCGGATGCTTCGCTTTTATTGCACGGGGGAGACCAGAGGATGCTTCGCTTTTTTTGCACGGAAGGGGGAGCAAGAATTTCATCTTGTGTTTGCTGATAATCTGAGGCGATACCGGGGTTCGGGCGCACATCCGGGCGTTGATGAGGGCGCAAGCCTTGCGCCCCTACATGATCATGATTCAACGGATCAGCCGCCGCCATATTCCCCTCCCCTTGCAGGGGAGGGGTTAGGGGAGAGGTCATTCCTAGTAAACACTCCAAAAACTGTTCCCGTTCCCTGTCATCCTGACACAGGGTAAACACTTCCTCAAACTGATCCACCACCAACACCACACGAGGCGCATCAATCGCCCGCACCAACTCCGCTAACCTCGCCATACCCTGAGACGCCAATCGTTCAACTTCTCCTGACTCCCCATCATCCTGATCTACTAAAGCCAAAGCTAAACTCTTTAACGGATGTTCTCCCGGTCGAAAAATCCGAATCGCCCATTGGTCACTTCCCGACAAACGCTGTCCCAGTTTCAACTGATATAATAACCCCGCCTTGACCAGAGACGACTTACCACTCCCTGACGCGCCAACTACCGCCAGAAAATTCCCCTGACGTATTTTCGCCAACAACTGATCCGTCAACGCGGTGCGCCCATAAAAATACTTGGGATCATGATCATTAAACTCAAAGGACTCCAATCCCTTATAGGGACAGACTCCCGCCATTAATACCGCCCGTTCAATGGTTTCCTTTCTCCCCGTCAGCAGAATCTCACCGCCAGAGTTGTGGAAAATCGGACGTTGACGCGAGGTCAATAACTGACGATTAATCGCCTCGACTAAACTATAATTCGTTACCCATCCCTGTGACTTTCCCTCTGGACGTAAACTCGGTAACAGCGCCCCCGTTAATACCCCATGTTCTCCGCCAAATTCCTCATACGCCACCTCAAAATCACGAGACGCCGCGATAAAACAGCGATCGCGTGCTTCCCCCATCGCCCCCGGATCAGCTTCCAAAAAGTTAAGCAATTCCCCACTATGACAGCAATCCAGCCAAACAATCTGCTGACGCACGGGACTTTCTTGCAGTAATCGCCGTAACCATTGCAACGAAACCCCCCATTTACCATCTTGGGGTTTCACATCACTGGTTGCCAAAAATCCTTCGCTGACTCCCCCTTGGTCATTCCTTAAACCATGTCCCGCAAAAAACAGTAACGCTGTATCCGGAACCTGGCGACTGGGGGGATTAAATAAATTTGCAATAGCCTCTTGTAGCGTTTTTACCCGTACCAATTGGGTGGGATGAGGCTTTGCGGCTACGTGGGGGTTCCCCTCTTGGTCATAAATTTCTGGTAATCGGCGTACCCGGAACTGTCCATAAGTTTCCAAAATCTGCGCCACCGCCTCAGCATCGGCGGCGGGTTTATCCAGATGTCGGGGTTTTTTTGTCCGTCCGTCTCGGAGTAGCGGATAAAGATTAATCCCGACGACCAACGCTTCCCTGTCCATTGCTGCCCATTGGTAGAGTTTAGCTATTCATTCAACCTTATCATAGGTTTTTGAGGTTTATTTTGCTGCGAATTAAAATTTTAAAAAATAAAATTTTTGTGTCTGAATTCACCCAAAATCCGGAATCTGAAATCCATTGCTTGTAAAGTTATAGTCATATAGGATAGGAAGGTACTGATTACCATTCCTATTACTTTATATTTTGTAACAAATTTCAGGATTACCGATGGATAATCTAACGGCAAACAAGACATTACTGGCGCTATTACTGGCTCTCCAAGACTTAGACACCTCTCTCACTGAACAAGAAAAAGCCGACTTTACCGATATTTCCCATCGATTATATCTCGAACCCGAAGCCTGGGAATCGGACATCGCCCCCAGTTTACTCTCGATTATTCAGGTGAATCCGAACTTAAATCAGCGTTATCAAACCGTCAAATCTCAACTTGATCAAGTGGGTGATACCCTTCCCGCCGATTTACTCCCCACCTCAGCCGAACTCGAACACGTCGCCTCTGCTACTGCACCAAAAATACGCGGTTTTGCGCCTGTGGCTGATGAGTCTGAGTCAGAGAGTCTAGAAATTAACAACATCGCGATCGATATATTATCGCAGCCCAACCCATCTGCAACGGCTAAAAAACTGAGTAGTTTGGAAAGACTCAAACAATTTTTGCAAAAGCCTACAGCTAATACATAATTTCAGGAGACTGAAAAGGTTTAGATTGCTTGCCCCAAGAACTCAAGTTCTTGGCTGGTAGCACAAATCGTCTTGAAGCGACTAGAATTCTTTTATAGCGCTACGCGCTAGGCAATGGGCAATAGGCAACACCTCGGCTTCGCTCGGTGTGTCATGGGCAATAGTGAAGAAAAACACTTACCTTACAAGGGATTGACTCTTCGACTTCGCGGCAATTGAGCCTGTCGAAATTCAGGGTCAAAGCGATTTAATTTTTTCTTCTTTTGTCCTAACGTGTGTGCGTAGTGCTATACAGTCGTCTTTAGACGACTTTAGCTTTTGGTTCCTTGGGTTTGAACCCAAGGCTGGTTAACTTGAGAATTGCTATATTCATTTTTATATCAATATCCCCTAAATTATGAGTGATATTATCTATCCTACCCTCGATCTATTTCTCTATGACCTCAGAAACGGCTTAGGCGAAAGTCAAGCAGAAATTGAACAAAATCGCACCCAATTTCAGAAAAAACTTCCTACCAGCGTTCACCCTCTCCTGTTTCAAAAAGACAACTACTTTGAAGTCGAATATCAAGAACTGCTGCCAAAAATTCATGGTTTTGAAACCCCATCAGAACCCGATTCCTTGCAAGGCTATTACTATCCTGTGCGTTTAGGCGACACTTATGGACTTATTCTCGACTGTTCGATTAACAATCAAACCGAACCCCAACCCGCCCAATCCTTTGCCACCCTAAAAGCCGAAATAGAACAACGATCGCACGGTGAAACCGCCACCATTGGACAAAGCTGGATGATGTCTGGCTGGCTTCCTCACCCGGAAAGCCAAAATCCTGACGCTATTGCCAAAGCCTGTTATCAGTCATTAATGCCTCAGGGAAATTGGCAACAGGATTTAGAAGGACAAGGGCAATTTTTAGGGGCAACGATCTATGAACTTAAGCGCTACCGCCTGGTGATGAAAGAGGACACAGATATCACCAATCTTGCCAACTTACAAGATAACCAACATGTTCTAATTATTCTCTATCCCGATAGAGCAGCCGCTGAAACTGCTGCCCGTTTCTATGATGACTGGTTGCGCTTATTCTGTTACCGCAACAAAATCCTTTGGGCTTACAGTCAAAGCCGTCTATTAAAACAAACCATTAAACATCATTTTGCTGCTATTGAAGCGGGACAAAAATCAATTAATATTGCCCAATCGCAAGGGCGAGAGTTTGACAAAATTCGCCAACATTTAGAACAGACTCAAGATATTTTAAATCGCTATACAATTAACCTAAACCAGCTTGACTTTCAAGCCCGCACGATTGATATTAATCTGAGTAACTATAAAAAACGAGTCGCCCGCATTGCCAAAAAATCAGACGGAGACTTAGCCTTTTTAGAGGAATTTAGCGAATTAGTCACCGATAAATACCTACTGCAAATCCACAAAGACACCGAAAATCTGGAACGAGGACTGAGATTACTCGAAGACACCATTAACGCGATTCGCTCTCGTGTAGAATTAGATAAAGCCGAACGCGATCGCAACTTCCAAGATACTGTAGCTGTAATTGGTGTCGGTTGGACAGTTGGTTCCTTTGTCGCCTCTCTAGACAAGCTAGGTGAGGACAAACAAGACCCAATTCGATTGCTAATTTCCAATTCTCAACTTGTTCCTAAACCTTGGGTTGAACCCGCTATCCCCCTCACCTACACCCTAACTGTCGCCTTAGCTGCGGCGTTAGTGACGTGGGTAATTCGGCGGTTTTGGTCTTGAGCAAGAGGAGGCGATTGAAATCGCTGCTACACAAACAAAGTCCGCCTGCGCGGACTAGGTTATAACGGGGATAGCTAACCCGGATTTGGTATTATTTTTCCCTGTCATCCCCACGGAAAGGATGCTGACCAACTGCCAGTTCTTGTTTACTCTGTCTCAAATTATGCCACAACTCTTTAATTTGTTTATAGGCAGCTTCGGGTTCAACTTTACCTGCTGTTTCTAAGTTGCAAATATAGTTTACCTTTTGGGCGAATTCCTGTAAATTGGCATTAAACACTAAATTTTCTGGTTTGACATCGCCGTAATAGCGACTGCGCGGGTATAAAAACTTATCTCTATCGGTCATTTGGATCTCCTTTGATAAAAGCTACTTTCGATCAACTGGAATCTAATTTCCCCCTATTTCTCAAGAAAGTTAACAATATTGATAACATCTTTTCATTAGTTGAACGCTAACCTCCCCACCCGAAGCAGTGTCTAGACTAACGCGGCGCAAGTTTCCCATCAGCGAAGTGGATAACAGGTTACTACTCAGAAGTCAACGCCTCACAAGTGGGTACTAGGTCTAGTCCAGTCCTCTGTCGCCAAGACAAACATTCAAGGACAGCTTCTAAGATGTTTGCCATCCTCAATCTGACTCAGAATAATTAATGGTACAAATTTTTTAGACTCCCACCATCTACTATTGTAGTGAATTTGACCTCAACTACCCAGCATCGCCCTGGGGGACAGCCTGAAATAGGGGTTTGGTCACCAAACCCCTACTGCACTATCCTGATTCAATGAATCTATCGAGCCAACTCTGATCATGTCTCAACCGCAAAAACTATACGAAGGCAAAGCCAAAATCCTTTATCCGACGGAAGATCCAGAGATTCTCCTAAGCGTCTACAAAGATGATGCGACTGCCTTTAATGCCCAAAAGCGAGGTCAAATCGTCGGTAAAGGGGAAATGAATTGCGCGATCGCGGCTCACTTGTTTAAGTTTCTGGAATCTCAAGGGATTCGCACCCATTTTATTGACTGTCCCACTCCCAACCAGATGCGGGTCAAGCGGGTGACAATATTGCCCGTGGAAGTTGTGGTCAGGAACATTGCCGCCGGGAGTCTGTGTCAACAAACTGGATTGGAGCTGGGCAAAATCCTGCCCAAACCCTTGGTGGAATTCTACTATAAGAAGGACGAATTAGGAGACCCCTTGCTCACTCGCGATCGCTTATTACTCCTAGAACTGGCAACACCCGACCAACTGAACCAGCTAGAACAACTAGCATTACAAGTTAACCAGAGTCTCACCGCCTTTTTCCAAAGCTGCGGCATTACCCTGGTGGACTTTAAGCTAGAATTCGGCATTGATGCCAACCAACAGTTGCTCTTAGCCGATGAAATTAGCCCCGATACCTGTCGTCTGTGGAACCAAGCCGAAACTGATCCCCAACAGCGAGTCATGGACAAAGATCGCTTTCGTCGGGATCTCGGACAGGTTGAACAAGCCTATCAGCAAGTTCTAGAGCGAGTGCTAGCCCAAGACAGCAGAAAGTAGAAGGCAGAGGACAGAAAGCTGTAAGGTTTATGATGTCTGCTTTTTTATGTGCTTGTTAACGGGTGGGTATGGGATGCCAAGCTGTGCTAAAGGGACTTCATTGCTCAAGAGTAAGCGAGGTGATAAAAATCCTGGTATTTTGTCCTTTATCAGTTCAGTGATGACAGCTTAAGTTTAAGGTAACTAGAGATCAGGTTCTCAGTCAACTTAACCGAGTTTGTTCAGTAGCCAATCGCTCAACTGAGTAACAAGCAGTAAACAATGGATAAAAACTGATCGCAATCCTTGCAATCAACGTGGTGTGTGGACGTGTCAAAAAATCTGAGGATCATGCGCTTATCTCCTTTATTAACGGCAATTCTCGCTGTAACGGCTAGCATTGGTTTATCCAACTCCCCTAGCCATGGGCAAACGACTGACCAGCCTATCCTGGGATTTGACCCCGGTCAACGGGATAGGTTGAGAGAACATGAGAAAACGGGGACGCCAGAACACCCCGACGGAACAACTACTCAAAATTGGCTGAGTGAAGCACTCGATCAAACCGCAGTAGAAACGACTGATGCGGCAACAGACAGTCCGAGAAGTGAGACAGAATCGAACTCCGAGCCAATTCAGGAAAACCCAGCTACTCATCAAATTGAGCTGGGTTCAACGCCATTACCATTGGTCAAACCCACAAATCATGGGGGAGTTCATCACCAGGCTGTTTCTTCTTCTCGGTTCGCTCAAGTTATTGACGAACCTCCAATAGAAACGACCGAATCAGCAACAAATAGTCCTAGAGGTGAGACAGAATCGACCTCCCAGCCGATTCAGGAAAATCCAGCTACTCATCAAATTGAGCTGGGTTCAACGCCATTACCATTGGTCAAACCCACAAATCATGGGGGAGTTCATCACCAGGCTGTTTCTTCTCCTCGATTCGCTCAAGTTATTGACGAAACGACAACAGAAACCAGCGAATTGGCAAAAGATAACCCTAGAAATGAGGCAGAATCAACCTCCCCGCCGATTCAGGTCAATTCGACACAATCACCAATTAACCCTACAACCCTAAATCATCTAGCCCTTCATGCCATAGCGACGCCAAGGGTGACGCCTACGCCTCCCCTAATTGCCCAAGTTCAAGTTCCGCCAACTGACGCGCCAACGCCGCCCACCAATCAGCCAGAACCACGAGTCCTGGTCTCAGAAGTCGTCATTGACTTCCAGGATTACACCGGACCCCAAGAGCAACTGGAAAACGAGATTTTTCGCGCCATTAGCACCCGACCCGGATTGGCAACCACTCGCTCTCAGTTACAGCAAGATGTGAATGCCGTCTTTGCCACAGGTTTCTTCAGAAGTGTAGACGTTGTACCCGAAGACACTCCCTTGGGCGTGCGGATTACCTTTGTGGTCGAACCGAACCCCGTACTGCGTCAGGTGGCGGTGAATACGGTTCCCCCAGCAGCCGAAGCGCGGGTTCTACCTCAGGAGGTGGTTGATCAGATCTTCCAAGAGCAATATGGTGAAATTCTGAACCTGAATGACCTGCAACAAGGCATTCAACGGTTAAACGACTGGTATCAAGAACAGGGATACGACCTGGCTCAAGTGGTTGATGCCTCAGATGTCAATGATGATGGCATCGTCACCGTGACTGTGGCAGAAGGTGTGATTGAAGAGATTGCTGTCCGCTATCTTGATGAAGAGGGAGAACCCATCCTGAATGACGAAGGTGAGCAAATTCGCTTACTCACCGCAGCAGATGAACCCATTGGCGGGCGTACCCGTCCCTTTATCATCACCAGAGAAATGCAATTGGATGAAGGGGATGTATTTAACCGCCAAATTGCTGAACGGGATTTGCGACGTGTTTTTGGTCTAGGACTTTTTGATGACGTGCGCCTCTCCTTTGCTCCGGGAACTGACCCGCGTCGAGTTGTGGTGGTGGTGGATGTGATTGAGAAAAATACAGGCTCCCTGGCGGCGGGGGCGGGAGTTAGCTCTGCCAGTGGCTTATTTGGTACAGTGAGCTATCAGCAACAAAACCTTGGTGGCAATAACCAAACCCTCGGCGCAGAATTTCAGGTGGGAGAACGCGCCCTGCTGTTTGACCTGCGCTTTACAGATCCTTGGATTGCTGGCGATCCCTTCCGCACATCCTACACCGTGAATGCTTTCCGCCGCCGCTCGATTTCCCTGATTTTCGACGGGGGTGAGAATGAAGTGGAACTGGACAATGGCGATCGCCCCCGTGTGGTTCGTACAGGGGGTGGAATTAATTTTACTCGTCCCTTATCCCGCGACCTCTATAGCCGTTCTGAATGGACAGCATCAGCCGGATTGGAATTTCAAAATGTGTCGATTCGGGATTCAGATGGTGATTTGAGTCCAGAGGATGAACTGGGTAACGATTTAAGCTTCAGTGGCGACGGGACAGACGACCTGTTTACCCTGCAACTGGGGGCGGTGCGCGATCGCCGAAATAATCCCCTACGACCTACCAGTGGTTCTCTGCTCAGATTCGGTGTTGAACAGACGATTCCGATTGGTCAAGGGAGTATCTTTCTGAATCGCCTACGCGGGAGTTACAGTTACTATCTCCCCGTAGAATTTACCAATTTTACCGAAGGAGCCGAATCCCTCGCCTTTAACGTGCAAGCCGGAACTGCGATTGGAGACTTACCCCCCTACGAAGCCTTTTCTCTGGGTGGTAGTAACTCAGTGCGCGGTTACGATGAGGGAGAAGTGGGTTCAGGTCGCAGCTTTATCCAAGCCACCGCCGAATACCGTTTCCCGATTATCTCTGTGGTGGGCGGTGCTTTATTTGTGGACTTCGGCACTGATTTAGGCACAGGTGATGATGTACCCGGTGAACCTGCGATCGTTCGCGATAAACCTGGCACCGGCTTTGGCTACGGGATTGGTATCCGAGTCCAATCTCCCTTGGGTCCGATTCGTGTGGATTATGGGTTTAATGATGAGGGAGAAAGCCGTCTCCATTTCGGTATTGGAGAACGCTTTTAACGGTTGAGGAAGTTATCAGTGAGTAGTTATCAGTTTGAAATGGTGCGTTACGCTCCGCTAACGCACCCTACACCTGACGAATGACGAATGACAAATGACCAATGACAAACTACACTTTGGGTGCTGCTTTTGAACGATCAGGGATTGGATTGCACAGTGGGATTACTACCACTGTTCGCGTCTTGCCTGCTGCGGCTGGGATGGGACGTTATTTTGTCCGAGTTGACTTGCCAGGAAAACCTGTGATTCCAGCGCGAGTGGAGGCTGTCTCTACTACGATGCTTTCGACTCAGTTGAGGGCGGGAAACGGTGAGACTTCTGCCGATTCCGAGGTGACGGTGAGAACCGTCGAACATCTCCTCGCCGCCCTCGCTGGGAGTGGAGTGGACAATGCTTGTATTGAAATTGACGGATCAGAAATTCCCCTGTTGGATGGTTCTGCGTTGGCTTGGATTAAAGCAATTCAGGAGGTGGGGATGGTTGAGAGTCAACCTCCTCAAACCTCGTCTCCTTTCCCTCCCCTCTCTTCCCCCATGTCTGTTGAGGAACCCATTTGGGTTAATCAAGAGGATGCCTTTGTCGCCGCCTTACCTGCACCGATGACTCGATTTACCTACGGCATTGATTTTGAGAACCCAGCGATTGGCAATCAATGGCATAGCTGGACACCGGAACAGGAGCATTTTGCTGACGCGATCGCACCAGCACGAACTTTTGGTTTAGCCAACCAAGTTGACCAATTACGCGATCGCGGTTTAATTAAAGGCGGTAGCTTGGAAAATGCCTTAGTTTGCGGTGATCACGGATGGTTGAATCCTCCCTTGCGATTTTCAAATGAGCCAGTGCGTCATAAACTTTTAGATTTAGTAGGGGATTTGAGTTTATTGGGGAAATTTCCTGTCGCTCACTTCCTCGCCTACAAAGCCAGTCACAATCTGCATATTCAATTGGCGAGATTACTGGCTCGGCAAATCGGCGCTTGGGATGTCAGTCGTCAATCATCAGCCGTCATTGGCACTTGATCACCACTGGCAACTGAACGCTAGCTCATCCAAGTTCCTTGTGCAGCACGGGAAAATAAGTGATCAGTATTCAATCAGCTTGAACTCTGGATGAGTTGACTGATTCACTTAACGGGTCACTGCTCCCTGCTCATCGGTACTCATTTTTACCCTAATTTACTCATGTCTACCTTGATTGACGTTAACACCCACGATGATTCCACCGACAATACAGACCCAACTCAGTCTGAGTCATCAACCAAAACAATTTTCACGGTTGAAGACATTCATAAAATCCTGCCTCATCGTTATCCGTTTGCTTTAGTTGACCGAATTATTGAATATGTTCCGGGAAAGCTAGCGGTTGGCATCAAGAATGTCACGTTTAATGAGCCTTATTTCCAAGGGCATTTTCCGGGACGACCGATGATGCCAGGGGTGATGATTGTAGAAGCCATGGCTCAAGTTGGTGGCATTGTCTTAAAGCAAATGGCTGACGTGGATGACGCCTTATTTGTTTTTGCCGGAATTGACAAAGTTCGCTTTCGCCGTCCTGTCGTACCAGGCGATCAACTGATCATGACAACGGAACTCGTCTCCGTCAAGCGCCGTCGTTTTGGAAAGATGCAAGCTCGTGCAGTCGTTGACGATCAGCGAGTTGCAGAAGGGGAATTGATGTTTTCTTTAGTTGAATAGCTCCCAATTGCGCTATCCCGAATTAGGGTTAGCGCTCCCGGATTCCTTATCCTGTCGCACTTAAAAATAGAGAAGCGTCGGTATAGATGATCATACCTGAAATTTATGCGATCGCTTAACCTTACATTTAATCCTAAAACCCTCACAAATGACAAATGACAAATGACGAATGACGAATGACAAACTCACCCTGTTCACCACTCAAATAGGATCGCTATATGGCAACAACACTGATTCATCCTACTGCTGTAATCCACCCTGGTGCCCAACTGCATCCGACAGTTCAAATTGGTGCTTATGCGGTCATTGGCGATAATGTAAAAGTGGGTTCACAGACGAAGATTGGGGCACATGCGGTTCTAGAAGGACCGACAGAAATTGGCGCGAGAAACCAAATATTTCCTGGGGCAGCTATTGGCTTAGAACCGCAAGACTTAAAATATGATGGCGCACCAAGTTGGGTCAGAATTGGTGATGACAATCGGATTCGGGAATATGTCACCATTAACCGAGCAACGGGTGCAGGAGAAGCCACAGTTATTGGCGATCGCAATTTGTTGATGGCTTATGTTCACGTTGCTCACAATTGCGTGTTAGAAAACTCAGTGATTATCGCCAATGGAGTCGCCTTAGCGGGTCATGTTCATATTGAAACAAAAGCAACCATTGGTGGTGTTTTAGGCATTCATCAATTTGTCCACATTGGGCGTCTGGCGATGGTGGGGGGAATGAGTCGCATTGACAGAGATGTACCCCCTTATATGTTAGTAGAAGGCAACCCTGCACGAGTGCGATCGCTTAATTTAGTTGGTCTCAAAAGAGCGGGAATTAACGGCGAGTCCCTGGGAGACTTAAAAAAGGCATTTCAGACACTCTATCGCTCTGATTACACCTTCAATCAAGCTGTAGAACAACTCCACCTAATATCTGAGCATGAACAGGTACAGCACCTACGCCTATTCTTAGAGCGATCGCAATTACCTGGGCGGCGTGGTTCGATTCCAGGGCGTCGTTTTCATCATAGTCAAGACACGGAGAAGTGTTAAGTGTTGACCCTTCACTTCGCTCAAGGGAACCTGGTTTGTAGTCGTGCTATATCCTTTGAAATGGTGCGTTACGCTGCGCTCAAGGGAACCTGGTTTGTAGTCGTGCTATATCCTTTGAAATGGTGCGTTACGCTGCGCTAACGCACCCTACACCTGTGACAAATGACGAATGACACATGACAAATGACACATGACAAATGACAAATGACAAATGACGAATGACAAATGACGAATGACAAATGACGAATGACTAAAAAAACAATTTTCATCAGTACGGGTGAAGTATCGGGTGATTTGCAAGGGGCAATGCTAATTGATGCCCTTAAACGTCAAGCCACTCACCAAGGATTAGATTTAAATATTGTGGCATTAGGGGGCGAAAAAATGGCGCTTTCCGGTGCTAAAATATTAGGAAATACTACAGACATTGGCTCAGTCGGACTATTAGAATCTTTGCCCTTTGTTCTGCCTACCTTAACCATTCAGCGTCGCGCTAAACAATACCTTAAACATAATCCTCCAGATTTAGTAGTCCTGATTGACTATATGGGACCCAATCTCGGTATTGGCACATTTATTCAGCGTCAGCTTCCCCACGTTCCTGTGGTGTATTACATCGCTCCCCAAGAATGGGTTTGGTCACTCTTTCCCCACAATACAGCCACAATTGTGGAAATGACGAACAAACTCTTAGCGATATTTCCCGAAGAAGCCCGTTACTTTGAAAAAAAAGGGGCATCGGTGCATTGGGTGGGTCATCCCTTGGTCGATCGCATCCAATCCTATCCCAGTCGGGAGCAAGCGAGGGCGGCGTTAGGGATTAAACCAGATCAAACCGCGATCGCGCTTTTACCCGCCTCCAGACATCAAGAAATCAAATACATGATGCCGATTATCTTTTCCGCCGCCCAGCAACTTCAGGAGAAGTTATCGACTTGTAGAGACGTGCCATGGCACGTCTGGGAAGCCGGGGGAGATCAGTCAACAGTCAATTGTAGGGGCGGGTTTAGCCACTCAGATAAGCTTGTCACTGATAACTTATCAACAAAACCCGCCCTTATTCAAAAGTCAAAACTTCCCCAATCCTCAATCCCCAATTCCCAATCCCCAATCTTTTGGATTCCCCTATCTCATCAAGCCTATCGAAAACCGATTGAAAAAGCGATAGAAGACTATGGACTTCAGGCGACGTTAGTGACAGAAAAAACTGAGGAGGTACTCACCGCCGCTGATTTAGCGATTACCAAATCCGGTACAGTAAATTTGGAATTAGCGCTGCTGAATGTTCCTCAAGTCGTGTTTTATCGCGTCAGTCCGTTAACCTACTGGATTGCCCATACTTTCCTCAATTTTTCCATTCCTTTCATGTCACCTCCAAACTTAGTGGTGATGCGTTCAATTGTGCCAGAGTTACTGCAAGCGGAGGCTACGCCAGAAAACTTGGTTCGAGAAGCTATGGAACTTTTGTTCGATCCCCAGAAACGTCAACAAACCCTGACCAATTATCAACAAATGCGTCAATTATTAGGGGAAGTCGGTGTATGCGATCGCGCGGCGTTAGCGATTCTCCAGCTAGTTCACCCACTAGGTTCGTAGTAAGTTCGTAGTAAGCGCTTTAGCGCTTCTAACACGTTGGCGAAACCCAACCTACAACTGTTAAAATGGGCGCACGCCATGCGCCCCTACAATTCTAATCTTTTGAGGAAATCTGCCGCTTGTGTAGGGGCGGGTTAACCTTATCTGGAAAACCTCTCTCCTGCAAGGAGAGAGGCTTTGAATTCTCCCCCTTCCGTGCAACAAAAGCGAAGAATCCTCTGGCTTCCCCCTTTTTAAGGGGGACGGGAGGGGGATCTAAAAGGGGGAATGAGGGGGGTCTATCAAGGGGGTAATCGACCCCGATTTGGTATAAATTAGGTATTCCCCGTTTCCTGTTACCATTGAGGAATTTAGATATCCTAATCTAAAATCACCTATGAACTTATCCCAGCAATCTTGCCCGTTTTGTGCAGGGTCAATGATTACTGACCCCCAATTCTTTGTCGGGCGGCGAGAAGAATTGGATTTTATTACCTCGCGTCTGGTTAATATTCAACCCACAAGTATTAATGTAGTGGGAGAACATCGGATTGGTAAATCATCGTTACTTTATCACTTTTTTCAGACCTACGAACAACGAGTGCAGGGTGCTGGCAAAAATCCGGGGGATTATGTGGTCGTTTACTTATCATTGCAAGCCGCGCAATGTCGAAAAGAAAGCAGTTTTTATCAGACAGTTGCCCAAGCGTTACTCAATCGTCCAGTGGTACAAACGAATCCGGCATTAGCGACACCGTTAAAAGCAGGGACACTAGATAGACAGAAATTTTCAGCAGCAATTGAATCTTGGCAAACAGAGAATGTTTTACCTGTGTTGTGTTTGGATAAGTTTGAGGAACTTTTAGCGAAACCGGATCAGTTTACCGATGATTTTTATGATAATTTGCGGTCGTTGATGGATCGCAATGCGTTAATGTTGGTGATTGCGTCCTATCGGAATTTGGATGTTTATAAACGTAAGTATCGATTCCTGTCCTCATTTTTTAATCTGGGTCAGGTTTTGCCTGTGGGCGGAATTACGGAAGCAGAAGCAACGGATTTGATGCGCTTACCGGAACATAAAATACCGGGGGCGACGGCGGCGTTGAGTCCAGAACGGCAAAAACTAGGATTGGCTTGGGGTGGACGACATCCTTTATTATTACAATTAGCAGGATTGTGGTTATGGGAGGCGCAACAACATAGTCGTCCTGATGAATGGGCGAGGCAAAAGTTTGAACAGGAAGCCCAACGGGTTCCTCATTCAGGGGTGACAATACGGCGGTTAAAGCGTCCGGTGCGTTTGTTGCTGTGGTTGCCGATGAAATTGGGGCGGATGGCGCGATTTGTGGGGGATAAGTTGGATGATACCAGTAATTTGATTGCGGGAACAATTATTTTAATTGTGGCGATTTTGGTTGTATTGAAGGTGGTGCCGTTTGAGGAGTTATTACAGCGTGTACAAGATGCAGTTGGGGGATAAAAGCCCTAAATTGAAGATAAAAGCCCTGAATTAAAGATAAAAGCCCTGAACTAAAATAAAAGCCCTGAACTAAAGTTCGGGCTAAAAGCTAAAACCCGTTAAAACGGGTTCATATTTTCATATTTTGTCCAGTTGCGTTGAAATTGTTTATAGTAGGCACTAAGTTATCCCCTTTTGCTACGGTGATTAAAATCGCTGTTACACTTGCCTTTCGTCCGCCTACACGGACTGGGTTATAAGGGAGATGGCTAACCCGGATTGGGTATTACCCAGTAAGCTTTAGCTTACTTTAGCTTGGGTTCCGGAAATTTATTTCCCGGCTATACAAGTTGGCAACATGTCATTTGAGTTATTACCACGCCTTTTAAATTAACAATATTGAACTTGAAGTTTATCTCATGCGTTCATCCTCTACTCTTCCAGGAAGCCTAATTATCAGTTTCGCGATCGCACTAATTCTACTACTCATCCGATCCCTGGGAGGACTACAACCATGGGAACTCAGCGCCTATGACCAAATGATGCGATCGCGACCAAAAGAGCAACCAGACAAACGTTTGTTGTTGGTGGAAATAAACGAAGCTGATATCAACAACTACCGCCATCCTTTATCCGATGACGTGCTAGTCAAATTATTGCAGAAACTGGAATCAATGCAACCGCGAGTAATTGGTTTAGATCTCTATCGAGATACCCCAATTCATGATCTCGAAACACTGCGAGACTCTTCCCTCGACTTACCTACCTATCTGCACCAAACCAATCGAGTAATTCATATCTGTAAGGTGAGCAGTGAAAGCGATCAAGGAACTGCATCTTTCCCCCATCTTCCCTGGCAAACTCTCGGCTTTAGCAATGTATTAGTAGACAGCAAAAACACTGAAGCAGGTCTACTACGTCGCCAGTTATTATATCAAGAAGTCCCTGAAAACTCACCCTGTCCCACCCCCTACGCCCTCAGCCTTCAACTCGCCTTTCGCTATTTAGCTGCCGAGAATATATTACCAAGCTTTACCGCCCAAAACGGAGAATTACAACTTGGACACATTATTTTTGCTGATTTAAAACCCCGTGCTGGAGGTTATCAACGCTATGATTTTAGAGGTCAACAAATTCTCCTTAATTACCGTGCGGTTCACCCCATCGCGCAATCCGTGACATTAACCGAGGTTCTTCAAGGTAAAATTAATCCCCAATGGGTCAAGAATCGGATTGTATTAATTGGCGTTACTGCTACCAGCATCAAAGATAGTTTTTTTACCCCTTACGGAGAAATGCGAGGATTAGAGATTCAGGCGCATGGGGTGAGTCAGATTCTCAGTGCTGTACTTGATAAACGACCTCTGATTTGGGTTTTGCCAGCATGGGTAGAGATAATTTGGATTATTGCTTGGGCGCTGATAGGGGCAGGTTTGAATTGGAAAATACGTCATCCTCTATGTTTAGGCTTCAGTGCAATTCCTTTACTCGGTATACTATTTGGTATCGGCTTTTTTATTCTTTCCAGCTTTGCCGGATGGATTCCAGTTGTACCTGCGGCTTTAGCCTTAATTGGAATGCAAATGGTCGGTGTTTTTCTGCGACTACCTGAATTTATCACTGTCTCCAGAGTTGCAGATGTTCTGAAACAGTGTCGAACTCCTGGAGATATTGCCGCAATTGCTAATCAATTAGCCTGGATTCCTTCACCGCCTCCAAAAGTCTTTGGATTTATCATTCCTCAATTTTTAGAAGTCAGTCAAAGCGCCCAATCAGTTCGAGAAGCAACCTCATCTTATCGTCAATATGAATTTCTCGGTCGTTCTATCTCTCAACTACATCGTTTACAAGATAGTTTAGCTTTCAATAGAGATGCCCAGCAAGTCAATCGGCTAGAAAAAATTGCTCAACAATGGCTAAAAATCTTACAAACCGCCCAACAAACCCTAGCAGAACAAGCCAAACGTTCGGCTGAAATCCCCCAAGTTTACATCGCAGGCGCTTCCCTAAATCCCGATGATGCCAAAACCCGATTTAAAGGACGCCAAGACATTTTCAGAGAAATCGAAACCCTATCATTTTCCGCCCAACCGCCTATCCTCTTACTCCACGGTGGACGACGCACGGGCAAAACTTCAGCCTTAAAATATCTCCCCCGCAAAGTAGGTTCAGAATTAATCCCCTTACTCATCGATTTACAAGGCGCAGCTACCCCACTGTGCGCCGCCTCATCCGCAAAGAAATATTGGAAAAGGCGGGAGATTGTTATCGGTTTCAAGTACCATTGGTGGAGAGATTTATTACCCAGGTTGTGACGGAAGGGTGAACCCGGATGAAGCAGGAATCGTAGGGGCTTGGTTGTAGGGGCTGGGAGGCATTTCACCCTCATCCCCTAACCCCTTCTCCCACCCCCCTCGTTCTCACAAGGGTAGGTTTTTTAAGATGGGGGTTTAGGCAAGACAAGGAAGACAGGTAGACCAGTAGATAAGGAAGAGTGAGAACGAAAAATAGGGCGTTTCGGCTTTTTACAGTTATCGTACTTGGTCAGGGCGGGTTTGAGGGAACGTTATCGTCAACCGTGAAACGAAAATCCATAAACCCGCCCCTACATACCTTACCGGTGTAGGTTTTTTATTTTATGGTAGGGACAAGACAAGGCGGACAAGGTGACAAGAAGACAAGGGAGGAAAACCGTACAGAATTAGGTTC
>NZ_JAVJQN010000159.1:0-2853 GCF_040218245.1 Coleofasciculus sp. E1-EBD-02
AATTAAGCGCAAGGGGTTAATTTTAACCTTGCTGATGCGACTCAAGCAAGTCTGTAATCATCCCGCCCAATTATTAAAAGAGAAATCCTTAAAAGACGCCAAGCGTTCGGGGAAATTACTGCGGTTACAGGAAATGTTAGACGAAGCCATTTCGGAAGGCGATCGCGCGTTAATTTTCACCCAGTTTGCGGAATGGGGTAAACTGCTGAAACCCTATTTAGCCAAACAATTTGATCAGGAAATCTTATTCCTGTATGGCGCAACTCGCAAGAAGCAACGGGAGGAAATGATTGACCGTTTCCAAAATGACCCCGAAGGTCCCCCGATTCTAATTCTGTCATTAAAAGCGGGTGGAACGGGACTAAATTTGACCCGGGCAAATCACGTTTTCCATATTGATCGCTGGTGGAATCCGGCGGTGGAGAATCAGGCGACAGATCGGGCGTTTAGAATTGGTCAAACTCGTAATGTACAGGTGCATAAGTTTGTCTGTACGGGGACGTTGGAAGAACGGATTAATGACATGATTGAAAGTAAGAAGCAGTTGGCAGAACAGACGGTAGAAGCGGGTGAAAACTGGGTCACGGATATGGATACGGATCAGTTGCGATCGCTGCTATTGCTTGATCGCACGGCGGTGATTGATGAGTAAGGGAGGAGTGCGATCGCACGTTGTCGGATAAGTCAGGATTCGATTTGTGCGATCGCCTCTTCGGGTGATGTTTTGCTAGAAATTACGGCTTCAATACCCGGAAGGTATTGATCCATAGTTAAGACATTGGTATAAACCAACTGTTTCAATATTTCTTCGGTCAGGAAGCTATCCTTAATATCAATGCTAGTTTTATAACGAATTTCACCTGTGGTGAAGTCTAGTTCAAAGTTACCGATAATCATGCCCAAGTTAGCGCGACAAACAAACTCTCCCAATTGTTTACGCTTCTTCTGAGGAACTTTAACTGAACCGAGGGAATAAAAAACGAATTGTTGCTGGGCTTCTCTGGCTCTAGCATAGCAGTTTAACTGACCATTTTTTCCTTGAAATAGGAGATGCAATGTTGAGTTATCTAGCTGCTTAAATGCCCATTCCTCCTCTTGAAAGAAACTGACCATCACCTGAAAAATAGTCCTTTCTGAAGCAACTTCTTCAGTTATCTCAGAAATACTTTCAGCTAGTTCTGCAAAGGCATTTGTCATTTCCTCGACAGTTTCCGAAACCATCTCCTGAGTCATTTCCGAAATGCTGTCAGTTATCTCGGCAAAGTTTTGGGTCATTTCCTCCACTGCTTCTTTTACAGCATCTTCAGTAACTCCTGAACCGTTAGTTTTAGCCCACTCCTGGGCAAAGTTAAGCATAGCTTCATTCATTTTTTCAGGATCAATGCCGTTAGCAGTAATATCGGCAGGGTTAAGATAATACCAGAGAGTACGATAACCAGTAGTCTTTTGGCTGACTTCTGTGGCGTACCAGCTATGCACGGAGAGGAGAGGATGATTAGGTTGTTCCTTGCTAAGTTTTTCGAGATAGTTTGCTGCTTGTTTTGGGGTTGCAACATTCTCAGTTAATTGCGGTAGCAAAGCAGGATCTAAGATGGCTTTGATTGTAATATCAGTTGCGGCTTGAAAGGCGTCACTTGAGAAAGGACTGCGGATTTCTGGTTTGAGGTTAAATAATGATTCAGTATCAATTCGTCGATATCTTTCTGGGGTAACTTGGAAAGTTAAATTGCATTCTTTCGGGGCGGCTATAGTTATTTTTGATGCGAGGACAGTTAGAGGTAATTCTACATCATTGAAAAAAGATATTTGGCAACTGAAGGAATAATTTTCTGTATTATATTTCATGTTTTCTTACTATATCGTCTAGCAAATAATAAATTGATGACTATATTTTACTTAATTGCATTCAAACGTATAACTCTCCATTTCTCTCACTTGGAGTATTCTGGAGTGCCTGGAGTAGTTCATTCAATTCTGTGTTAGACTACAACTTAATATTACCCTGTCCAACCGTTAGTCAAAACGGCTCCAACTCCAGCTATACTTCGATTTTATAACTCAACAGTCTCAGTTCACTCGAAATAGCAAAATTATTGCGTAGCCATAATTATATATAGTGAGTACAACTCATTCAAGGTACTACATAATCAATAGTACCTCCGGGAGGTGTAGGAAAATGTTGTACAACCATTAGTCATCTCCTTACTTATTGACTACTTATCACAAGCTACTCGTAAACCACGAGAATCATTTCCGTAGTCCACTCTACAACAAGAGCGTTGAGCAGAGCGGCAGCCACTAGCATAAACTTCCCAGTATCCCCCACGAACTATGCAACAATCCCTAAAGTTAAGCCAATAATCATCTCTGTGAAAAATGACTTCTGGGCCTCCTGGATAGTGGTCATAACGATCCTCACACCATTCTCCTATGTTGCCGTGCATATCATATAAGCCGAAAGCATTAGCAACTTTGAAGTAGCCCACTTCTGTCGTTTCTCCTCTATCTGTACCTTGAGGTTCACTTTTGTAGCTAACTTTACCATCATAATTTGCCAGTTCGGTTGTCATTGTTTCTCCAAAATGAAATGGAGTATTTGTTCCTGCACGACAAGCATATTCCCACTCTGCTTCTGTGGGTAAGCGATAGTTTTTTTCTGTTTTTTTAGATAAACGATTACAAAATTCTAGGGCATCTAACCAAGAGATAGATTCAACAGGTCGGTTGGCTCCTTTAAACTCAGAAGGGTCAGCTTTTAGTTCACGTCTAATCTGAGGAAAAGAGGCAACTACTTGCCATTGAGCTTGGGTAATTGGATACTTACCTAGGTAAAAAGGAGCTATGTTAACTTCG